>JBCBST010000017.1:0-38798 GCA_039819115.1 Bacteroidota bacterium | reverse complement strand
GGATTTACCACGAACCAAGCCCGGTGTAGCGTTTTTGACTTCTGCTATTTTACCAGGTTCGGGACAAGCGTTAAATGGAAAATGGGGGCGTGCTGCCGGCTACCTGGCTGTGGATGCCGTCGCTTTGATTCTGCATCTTGACCGCACGGCCTCAGCTCAGCGCCAGGAAAGAGCATATGAACGATTCTCTAACCAAAACTGGAGCGTAGTTGCTTACGCCGATTGGCTGGTCGACTACTCTCAGGCGAATAACCTGAACAATCGCTGGCAGGAACTGGAGCAAGACCTGAACGGAGCTATGCCCGATTGGAATAACACCACGAACGACTGGAACAAAGTAGACCTCGACATCCTTCGAAGTGTGGAGGTTCGAACCCCTTTTATCTTTGAAAGCGGCCGCATAGCCAGTGAGTTTTCTCATAATTTACCTGAATATGGTTCCCAGCAGTATTATGAGCTGATCAGTAAGTATTTTCAATTCCAAAGCGGGTGGCAAGACTTTTATAACCGGGATGCCTCTGGCGATAATTACCGATATCTATGGAATGGGCAGGACTTACCCAATGAACTTTTTTTTAACGGGCGGGATCAAGCCGAACGTTTTAACGATAACTACCGGGCAGCCGGGAACTTCCTCTCTCTGTTGATCGTAAACCACGTAGTTTCTGCTTTCGACGCCTTTTTTACCGTTCGCCTTAAAAATTACCGTTTGCAGGCAGAGGCCAACTTGTTGCGCCCCGATGCATATTCTATCACCTTTCACTTTTAGAACAGTTAAACAACCGGTATTTTTGGGCATGCTCTTACGCCTGCTCAAAAATAAATACACGTACATTTCCATCCTGGTACTGGCTCTGTTGGGTGCTGGAGCTTTGTTGCTGTTCGACAAAGTGCTCATGCCTCAATACACTAAGTATGGAGAAGGGGTAACCGTACCCGATGTAACTCAAATTTCGTTATCTGAAGCCGAAGAGTTACTGACACGACGAGGTCTCCGATTTGAAATAGCCGATCGGAGAGCCAATGCTGCATACCCTGCTGATTATGTGATTGACCAGGTTCCACCAGCTTCCCGAATTGTTAAACCCAACCGGAAAATCTATCTCACCGTGAATACCGCCGTTAAACCTACGGTGGTGGTCCCAAACGTGGTTAATCTTTCCCTCAGAAACGCCCAAATCCAGCTCCAAAACTACGGACTCTTAGTGGGTAGTATCAGTTATGAATCGTCGCGATTTAAAAATACCGTGCTCAAACAGTCCATTGCTCAGGGTACTACCGTCAATAAATCCACCTCCATTGATTTAGTTGTAAGCGATGGGCTGGGCAGTAAAATGGTTATCGTACCCGAAGTGGTTGGATTACGCCTTCCGGAAGCACAAACCAAAATCCGGGAAGTGGGACTTCGTATCGGGGAGATCCGATTCCGTCCATCCAAAGAATTTCCACCAAACGTCGTACTTGAACAGATTCCAAAACAAACGGAGTTGGTGGAAGGTGAAACCCTCTCTCTCATTATCTCTGAACGTTTCGATGCGATCGAACAAAGTGAAAGCGGAGTCATCATGGAAGGAGGAGGCGTAATTGTTATCGACTCTACCGGAAATGTGGTTCGACGCGATTCAACCAATCAATCTGACAACAGACCATGAATTTTGAACTACCCATCTTAGCACCTTCTATTTTAGCAGCCGATTTTTCCCAGTTAGGTGCCGATATCTCCGATACCATTCAGGCAGGGGTAAACTGGATTCATTGCGACATTATGGATGGGCACTTTGTACCTAACATCAGTTATGGTCCTGGAATCGTAAAAGCTGCACGAAAATCTGCTCCCGACAGTTTTTTGGATGTTCACCTCATGATTGAGCATCCCGACCGCTATACCGAGGATTACGTAAATGCAGGTGCTGATTTATTATCCGTTCATGTAGAAGCCTGCCCTCATTTGCACCGATCCATCCAGAACATAAAAAAGTTTGGTATTATGGCTGGCGTGGCAGTAAACCCAGCCACTTCACTCACCTTAATAGAACCTATTCTTGAATATGTGGACCTGGTTCTCATCATGAGTGTAAATCCCGGATTTGGAGGACAAAGCTTCATCGAAAGCAGTTATCAAAAAGTATCCCAGCTTGCTGAATTACGTGATAGCGGAGGGCATGGCTTCCTCATCGAAATAGATGGTGGAGTGAGTACCTCAAACATTAAAGAATTAGCCGACACTGGAGTTGATGTGCTTGTAGCCGGGAGTTCAGTGTTTAGCGCTGAACATATCCCATCACGCATAAAAGAACTTCATACCCTGATTGGTAAATAACCTCCTCTAAACGGTTTACCCATCAGAACGGTTTGTTCTGGTATAACTTTCAGAATCTCTTTTGACTACACCTACTCCCACTCTTACCGAATACACCCTCTCACTGGATGGAATTGATCCCATGACCCTGGTGGGGGTAAACGACCGGCATTTAAAAAAGCTGGAACAGGAATTTCCTCAAACCAAGATAAATGTGCGCGGAGACCGCATCAAAATAGCCGGGCCTTCATTCGAAGCTGAAATCGTACAGATTGTTCTTAAGGGTTTGATTGATGTGGCTACCCGAAATCACCTGATCTCATCCGACGACATTGATACCCTGGTTGCATTGGCCTCCGGAGAACAAAAAGCTAAACAACCTCCATCCGAAACCTTACAGTCGGGAGACGGCCTTAATATCCTGTACACACATAATGGGGAGGAAATCAAAGCGAAAACCCCTGGACAACGGGATATCGTACATTCATCGGCCAGGAACGACGTACTCTTTGTAATCGGACCAGCCGGAACCGGTAAAACCTATACCTCCGTTGCACTTGCCGTAAAAGCATTGAAAGAACGCAAAGTGAAGAAGATCGTACTGGCCCGCCCTGCGGTAGAAGCAGGTGAAAACCTCGGGTTCTTACCCGGCGATTTGAAAGAAAAAATCGATCCCTACCTGCGTCCCCTTTACGATGCGCTTGAAGATATGATTGACTCGGATCGACTGGAGCTGAATCTGGCCAAGAATGTAATTGAAATTGCCCCCTTAGCGTACATGCGCGGTCGTACCCTTAATAATGCATTTGTGATTTTGGACGAAGCACAAAACGCGACCAATACACAAATGAAAATGTTTTTAACCCGAATCGGGTTTAACAGTCGTGCCATTATAACCGGCGACATCACTCAAACCGATCTTCCCAAAAAGCAGGAATCGGGACTCATTTCCATTCAACGTATCCTGAACGGTATTGAAGGCATAGATTTTGTTTACCTGAAAGAACAAGATGTTGTGCGCCATAAACTGGTTCGCGACATCATAAAGGCTTACGAACGGTTTGAGGACACATCCTCAACCTAAAATCGCACGGTTATGTCGACTATTGCTCCTGGTAAAACCACAGCTCATGCTTTGTATGAGGGCACCTTTTCAGTAGGGCTTGATAAGAAATTCAACCGGATTCCCAGAGATGGGAACGCAGCAAAAGGTGCGCTCAAAATATCCTTGAATCCATTTCTGATTCTGTCGGAGAAGCGTATCTATCTCTTTGATTGTGGGATAGGAGAATTTGGTGAACAAACGGGGCCACACGTCATTCGTGAACACCTGGAAAACCAGGGACTCACCGAGTTTGATGTAACCGATGTATTTCTGAGCCACCTCCACTACGATCATATCGGGGGGCTGGCCCATAAAGAAAACGGGTTTTGGGAACTGACGTTTCCGGATGCCAACGTATGGGCTTCCAAAGCCGGATGGGAAAAAGTTGTGGCAAAAGACCTCTATTACGACGAAGAAAAAACGGAGTTCATTGCTTTTCTCGACGCAAAAGCTAATCTGCACTTCCTTTCTGAGGAAGATCAGCCCTACCCCGAAATCAGGGTTGAAAAAATTGGGGGACACACTGAATTCCACCAGGTGATCTTATTTGATAATGGCAAAGAGAAGTTCATGCAGGCAGGCGATGTCATTGCCACCAAAAGCCAGGTGAACCGAAAATTTGCCGCCAAGTATGATTTTGATCCCGAGGAAAGTCAGCGCCAGCGTAGCCGGCTCGGGAAATTGGCCTTCGAAGAGGGATTCACTATTTTGGCCTATCACGACGACCATTCCCCCATTTTTGACCTTACCGATTATGACGATAAAACCGGGTACATCACCAAAGATGCCCGAACATCCTGATCCCCTCGAGAGCCTGCCAGAGATCGTCAGATTTTTGAACGAAAACGGGATTTTTGCTCCCATAGACACCGCAGTCATCTTAGGCTCTGGCCTAGGCGCGTTTGTAGATCAGATAGAGGAATCCGTCTCCATCCCCTATTCCAGTATTCCGCACTTCCCCGAAACGACCGTAGCCGGACATTCGGGAGCCTTGATGTTTGGAACCATTCAGCATAAAACAGTACTGGCTTTTTCCGGACGCTTTCACCACTACGAGGGGCATGATTTCACCAGCACAGGCATCCCGGTTCAGTTGGCAAGCGCCTTTGGATGCAAAAAGCTGATCATATCCAATGCGGCCGGGGGGATAAATCTGAGATTTACCGTTGGCGATCTCATGATCATCGAAGACGTGATCCGGTTAAATGCCAAACTCTCTGAGCTACCAACATCCCCGTACCGCGCTGATTTGATCCGGCAGGCTGACGGAGCAGAGCATATTGCCCGGGCACTCGCCATTGACGTTAAAAGGGGAACGTATGTCTATGTAAAGGGTCCCAATTACGAGACTAAGGCGGAGATCAAAGCTTACCGTACACTGGGAGCTGATGCCGTAGGCATGAGTACCGTACCAGAGATCATGGAAGCGGCCCGGCTGAATCTTCCTGTAACGGCTATCTCTTTAATCACGAATGCCGCTGCAGGTGTAACCGATCAAAAACTGGATCACGCAGAAGTAAAGGAAGCGGCAGAATTAAAAAAGAACGAATTCGCCGAACTGGTTAAAGGTATTATCCTTTCGAACTGACAGATCTTCTCCCCCGCCTGACGACCCGACAAGTTTTCCCTGACAGGCCACTGTCATCCTGTAAGTTGCTCTGAAAATGCTTCAGATGTGGATTGACGCGCTGTCAGAACACATTTCTTCTCCCAAAGCTGGCACATCGGTTGCAAATATTCACCTGAAATTTGATAACCATTTTAACTTAAAAAAGGAGAACAACATGGCACTTATCAAATATAACCGACCCAATATTGATGTCTTCAATCGTTCCTTTAACGACATCTTCGATGAGTTCTTTACAACTCCTGCTGTCAGCCGCAAAACCAGCCGTTTTGTGCCCAGCGTAGACATTAGTGAAACCGACAGCAGTTTTGACTTAGCTGTACAGGTACCAGGACTCAAGAAAGATGATATCAGCATCGATTTAGAGAATGGACGTCTTACCATTTCAGGAGAACGAACACTCAACAAAGATGAAAAAGGTAAAAACTACCATCGGGTAGAATCCAGTTATGGCTCATTCAGCCGATCCTTCTACCTGCCTGATACCATAGACGAAGACACGGTTAAAGCAACTTATGAGGATGGAATCCTCAACATCACCATAAAGAAAGCTGAGAGTAAAGCAAAGAAGCTGATCAAAATCTCATGATTTTGATTGATTAGGTTAAGGTGACCGGGGCTGCTGGAAAGTGGTCCCGGTATTTTTGTTAAAGTTGTTAAGCAGGCACACCACCTGCTTACTTACACCCGTTCAAGTGAAATAATTATCTAAAAACTGTTAAACGAGTTATGAACACAGCTGCCAAACACACCCTCGGAGTTGCTTTCGCATTTTTTCTTTTCCTGGGGTTCAACGCCATTAACGAACACACCCGCATTTTCCCCGACTATCAAACACAGGTAACACCGGCCGATAACCGACCTGTAGCAACACTCAGAGATTTTAATGACGCCATCGTGGATATAGCCGAGGCGACCAATCCATCGGTAGTCACCATTACCACTGAACAAACCCGACAAGTTCGGGTCATCGATCCTTTCTCTTTTTTCCGCAATCCTTATAACCAACGTGGAAATGAGCCACAAACCCGTGAGCAAATCCGAAAAGGTCTCGGCTCAGGCGTAATTGTTTCAAACGATGGGTACATCATCACCAACAATCATGTAATTGACGGAGCCGATGAAGGCGGCATTACAGTAGAGTTTATCAATGGAGAACAAATGGAAGCCGAATTAATCGGTGCTGATCCAAGTACCGACCTGGCCGTCATCAAGGTTGAGGCTAAAAACCTGCCTTCCATCAGCATTGGTAACTCTGATGATTTGAAAGTAGGCTCCTTCGTACTGGCCATCGGTAGCCCGTTGAGCGAAAATCTGAATCATACTGTTTCTTTTGGAATCGTATCTGCAAAAAATCGGAACATCAGCCTTATTGAAGGTGGTGCTGGTTACGAAGAATTCATTCAAACCGATGCAGCTATTAACCCGGGCAACTCTGGAGGAGCTCTGGTAAACCTCGATGGAGAATTGGTAGGAATTAACTCTGCCATCGCCTCGCGATCTGGTGGTAATGATGGGATTGGCTTTTCCATACCATCCAACCTGGCCAAACGCATCATGGAAGATTTACTGGATGATGGTATTGTTTCACGCGGTTTCCTGGGCATCAACTATGGAGGAGATGTAGACCAGGTGATGGCAGAAGCCATGGGACTGGATAACGTGCGAGGATTTATCATTGGTGAAGTGACTGAAAAAGGACCATCAGATAAAGCCGGGCTTAAAGAGCAGGATATCATTGTTGAACTTAACGGAAAACCGGTTGGAGACTGGGCGCTTTTCCGCTCTAAAATAGCCGGATTCCGACCGGGCGAGACCATTGAATTAGGCATTGTACGGGATGGAAAAGAGCGCGCTATTACTGTGAAGCTGGGAACGCGACCTGGTGAAGAGGAATTGGCGGAAACTCCTTCAGCCGAATCGGAGGATATGGACGAAATGCTGGGATTTGAGGTAACCACCCTGAATGATTCCTATCGTCAGCAACTACAAATTGAGGATAAGGTGGAGGGTGCTCTCATTCGCGAGATTACCCAAAGCAGTGCGGCCTACAAACGAGGCCTCCGTGAAGGCGATGTGATTCTATCTGTCAATAACAACGATGTTGCCTCCTCAGGCGATTTCTATTCCGAAATGGATCGCGTGGTTGAAAGCGGAAAAACTTCGGTATTTATGAAAATAAATCGTTCCGGCTCGGAACAATTCTTCTCCTTCCGGCTACAATAAGTTTGTTGACCCTTGTACCCCGAAAGAAGCCTCGATCCTGAACCGGTCGGGGCTTTTTTGTTGAATAGTTATTTCGGGCGGACGCCATACTGCGTATTCACTTTGTTCCCATCGTCCTCGTTAGAAATACACCCCAAGGGGGGGCAGGATGCAGATCTTCAAAACATGTTTATCAGATCCATCCTTCTGATCATTCCCCCCAGATGAGAGGTATGTATCATCACAAATATATTTGTGACCAATAAGATTATTAAAAGGACAAAAATTCTACGATCCGGTTGTTCTTCCTGTAAAATACTTGCCCAGCCCATAACCCCAATGAGCCCGGCAATGCCCTGAATCACAAAGGCAATCCTTCCCCAAAGAGCATGATCTTCTACCCGGTCCTGTGGGAAAGAAACCAATACCTCTTTTGTCCAATCCGCAGCCTCCGGCCCCGTAAAGTAGGCTATAGCTGTAATCCCGCCAAGAATGATTAACCCGCTATATGTTCCCTTCCATTGTTTGGCGTCCATTGGAAGCGCTCGATGTACCCAAACCCGGTATGCCAACCACGGGGTTCCAAGTACGGCAAGATGAACAATCACAATATGAATCCAATTTGCTATCATCTTTGACGTCGGTTTTTGCCGGCAGTATGGTTATTCGGCCCCTGTTTTAATCGCCTCCTTCGGATCGATTCCCATATCCACTTTATCATAATCAAGGGTAGACCCGCCCATACTATGCGGAATCAGGTATACCACTGTCATAACAACTGCCGCTGACAATACTGCAATTTTGCTGACCGTCTCTTTCTTTTTCGGTTTAAAACCGATGATGGCTAACGCTAATGCCCATACGATCCACATAATCAGCATTTTGTTATCCGTAAAATCTCCTCCAAACGGAAAGCCGGTCCAGTACTCGCCAAAGGCACTTTTTTGAACCAAAGGCCCTAATATCATCCCGCCAACCGTCATAGCAGAAAATGCAATCACCGTCCATCGGCGCATCGTATCGTGGTCAAACAGTGCGCTTAACCCTGCACGGATTCCAAAAATAATAACAATAATCATTAACGTGACATGAGGCACAAGGATAAAGTCAGAGACCGGATCTTTGTATCGTAAGACGATATTGTCTTTTCCCTTTTCCGGGATATTAAACGCTACGCCATCGATACTTCCGGTAATGAAGTATTCCATCTTTCCGGCTGCCGGTTGTACAGGTAGCTGAGCAACAAATTGATTGTTTTCGTCCAACTTAAAATCAATACTCGTTACGGTATCTTTGGTTTGATAGCGTTTATAATTCAGGGATGCGTTGTATTCAACATTTCCAACAGAAGGCAATTCAATCTTCGCTCCTCCAGTGGTTTCGTGAGAGCGAATCAGTTCATATTTATATCTCTCTCCTCCGTTCTCTAGGTGTCCTTTATACTCGTAGGTCGGCCCCGTACTTCTTTGGTAAATCATTGCGGCCAAAGCCAAAAGCACGGATAGAATCCAAATCAATATGTTCTTCATTCAGGATTTCTTTTAATAGTCTGAAGATATTCTGGGATTCTTAAAAATAAGCCAAATATTATTCAGGTCTGCGTTTACACCTATAAATTTTAACCCAACTAATTCCGGATCATGTTGTCCTGGTTAGCAACACGATCATAGCGACAAACGCTCATCATACGAACCGAAGTAAGCTCTGATAAGCATAGACTGCCATCACCGTGTTGTCCTCCCCTGCATTGCATGCAGAGGATGTGTTGATGCCTCAGATAAACACAAACTTCGGATCTTCGAAGAGTGGCCGTAAATCCTCCGGCGGGGGAAAGTGTTGATCCCGGAATCGATTCATGTTATCCAGGGTTTCATTACTCATCAGTTGAATGGCTTCGTCCATAGCTTCACCTGACAGCATGAACGGACCACTGTCAAATACGGCAGACCCTCCCAGAAAGTGTCCGTAAATCTGGTACTGCCCGCATTCTGGTCGTTTTTTCCCGGTAATCACACAGGTATCCAGCCAGTCGCTAACCGTAAAATTCTGACTCTCGGCCAGCTCACGCTGACGATCAAAATTCATATTCGACTCAAAATAGGCGTTCATTCTTCGATACGACTCTTCCGAGTATTCTTTTCTTAGCTCCAGTACGCAATTCAGACACATAGCGGCTTCCCAAACCAGGTCATCATTCACTTTATCGTTATAGTGAACAAACGACTTTTCAATCAAATACTCCCGTCCATCGGTCAGCGTTTCCCCGCAAACTTTACACTCCGTGAACGGTGATCCGGTTTCTGAGTTGAAGAATATTTCGGGGATGTTATTCAGGTTAAAATGCATGTCAAACGATACTGTAAATCCGTCATAAGCTCAACACGGCACGGTTTTGGGATATCAAGAGTCAGAATAACACAAAGTATGAATCATGAATTTGAACAAGTTTACATTGAAGGCGCAGGAAACCGTTCAAAAAGCGGTAGAACTGGCTCAGACCAATAACAACCAGGCCCTGGAACCTGCTCATATCATACACGCTTTCTTGGGAGATGGAGACAGCATTGTACTCACCTTACTGAATAAACTAGGCGCTAATGTACATGCTGTTGAACAGGTAGTTGAGCGTGCCTTACAACAATATCCCAAAGTAAGCGGAACATCCGTTTCGGGGCAGTACCTGTCTGTTACATCCAAAGAGGCCTTTGATAAAGCCCAGCAGGTAGCCACCGAGCTTGGAGATGCGTATATCAGCTCAGAACATGTCTTTATTGGCATTACCGAGACGAATGATGAGGTAGCCTCTGTACTTAACGACCAGAGAGTAACAAAAGAAAATATCTTAAAAGTCTTGAAGGACGTTCGGGGGAATCAAACCGTGGACGATCCTAATGCAGAAAGCCGATATGGTGCGTTGGATCGCTATGCGAAGGATTTGAACGAACTGGCGGAAAAGAATAAGCTCGATCCCGTCATTGGTCGGGATCAGGAAATCCGGCGTGTAATGCAGATTCTGTCCCGGCGTACAAAGAATAACCCGGTACTGATCGGCGAACCTGGAGTCGGTAAAACGGCAATTGCAGAGGGTATGGCTCTCCGCATTGTTCGGGGTGATGTTCCTGAAGGTCTTAAATCTAAACGTATTGTGGCGCTGGATATGGGTGCGCTGGTAGCCGGAACCAAGTTCAGAGGAGAGTTTGAAGAGCGCCTGAAAGCTGTCGTTAAAGATGTGACGGAATCGGATGGGGAGATCATTCTCTTTATCGATGAAATCCATACACTTGTTGGCGCCGGAGCAACCGATGGTGCGATGGACGCCGCCAATATCTTAAAGCCGGCATTAGCAAGGGGCGAGTTACATGCTATTGGTGCTACCACCCTTGACGAATACAGGAAGTATATCGAGAAAGACAAAGCGCTCGAGCGCCGCTTACAAACCGTATTGGTTGGTGAGCCGGGTATTGAGGATTCCGTTTCCATCCTCCGCGGATTGCAGGAGCGATATGAAGTTCACCACGGAGTGCGTATTACCGATGCTGCTATCGTGGCTGCGGCAGAGCTTTCACATCGATACATATCCGATCGGTTTTTACCCGATAAAGCCATTGACTTGATTGATGAAGCGGCTTCACGTTTGCGTCTTCAGATTGACTCGCTCCCCGAAGAATTAGACGGTATTGAACGCCAGATTCGTCAGCTTGAAATTGAGCGGGAGGCCCTGAAACGCGAACAGGAGCCCTCCAAGATAAAGGGGATCGAAAAGGAACTGGCCGATCTCGAAGAACAGCGTAATGCTATGCGTGCACAGTGGGAACAGGAACGTGATCTCATCCAAAAAACAAGAGAACTTAAAGAGGCGATTGAAACAGCTCGTAATGAGGCCGACAAGGCCGAACGGCAGGGGCTGTATGAAAAAGTAGCCGAGCTCAGATATGGTACGATACGTCAATTAGAAACCGACCTGGAACGTACCAAAACCCAGCTCACTGAGATGCAGACTAAAAAAGCGATGCTAAAAGAAGAGGTGGATGCCGAGGATATCGCCGACATTGTGAGTCGTTGGACGGGTATTCCCGTTACCCGAATGCTGCAAAGTGAACGCCAAAAGTTGTTATTACTCGAAGAAGAACTACACAAGCGTGTGATTGGACAAGATATGGCCATTGAGGCAGTTGCCCATGCTGTACGCCGATCCCGGGCCGGTTTGCAGGATGAGGCTCGCCCAATCGGATCGTTCTTCTTTTTGGGTTCAACCGGCGTGGGAAAAACAGAGCTGGCCCGTTCACTGGCCGAGTTTCTGTTTAATGATGAACATGCTATGATTCGTATTGACATGAGTGAATACATGGAAAAGCATTCTGTCAGTCGCTTAGTTGGAGCACCTCCGGGATATGTAGGATATGAAGAAGGTGGACAACTTACCGAAGCAGCACGACGCCACCCGTATTCGGTTATTCTGTTGGATGAAATCGAAAAAGCCCACCCTGATGTGTTTAACGTATTACTTCAGGTTCTGGATGAAGGCCGTCTTACCGATAACAAAGGAGTAACGGTCGACTTTAAAAACACCATCATCATCATGACCAGTAACATTGGTTCTCACCTGATTGTGAACGAAATGGAAAAATCGGATGGAGAGTTAAGTGAAAGTCAATACGTAGACTTACAGCAAAAACTCATTGATCAGCTTAAACAAACCATCCGACCTGAGTTTTTAAACCGGGTAGATGATACCATTGTATTTCACCCACTGGGTAAGGAGCACATTCGATTTATCGTGGACATCCAGCTTAAACGAGTTCTCCAACTACTGGAAAGAAACCAGGTTTCACTTACCATTCCCGATTCTGTAAAAGACTGGCTGGCAGAGCGTGGCTACGATCCGGTGTATGGAGCGAGGCCATTAAAACGTGTGATTCAGCAGCATATTACCAATCGCCTGGCTACGCTTTTAATCAGTCGAAATGAAGAAGGTCCTGTTGATTATGAGATCATCATCAACGGAGATCAACTCGATTTTGCCGAAGTGATTAATGACGTGGAAAGCTGGGTAGAGGAGTAATTCAGCACGGCTTACTTCTCACTAGCCACACGTCTTCAGTAGCCGGAGCAACACCTTTCAATCCCCCGGGTATGTCTTTTTTCTCAATCAGCGCAATATGATATTCCTCTGCGTAATGATTGGTTATTTCTTCTTTGCTTATAGAAAAGGGAGGCCCCGAAATAAGCTCCTGGTCATAATCAAACACAATGAGCAACTGAGGTGCTTGTTGTGTGATTAAACGGAGATAGGAAGTATACAAATGTCGCGCCTCTGATGGCAGTGCAACCAGAGCAGCGCGGTCATAAACACCATCCACGGTACCCAGATCCGTTTTGATGAGCGAAAAAAAATCGCCCACAAACAGAGTAAGACGCTCTGAGGTATAGATTTTTCCATATTCCCATGGCTCAATCGCCGCTTCAATATCCAGCATACCAAATAACTCACGTACGGCTTGTTCACTTAACTCACAGCCTGTTACTTCAAATCCTTGCGACAAAAGCCAGGCTACATCAATCGTTTTTCCCGTTAGCGGTACAAATATCTTTCCGTTTCTACTGATGTTGAGCTTGCTGAAATGACGAACAAGTAACGGATTGGGGTGTTGCTGATCAAAACCAATCTGACGATGTTCCCAACGTTCGAGCCAGTATTCTTTTTCCATATGGTTAGCCCCCTAAAAGCGTTATGAGTAATAGCTTAATAAACAATATCTGAGCAATTTAATTTCATCGCAGGCACAGCCGGGTCGGTATGTTTCACTTCGCACGCTCATGCTAATCATCTCTTCAAAGCATTTCAAAGGGTTGCCTGATTTTCTGTGTGTTCTGAGGCTGTACAGACAGGTTTTGAGAAGTTTATGGTACCAGTACAGATTTGGGTAGAATTTCAATACACCTTCTTTACCTTCAAATGGGTATACTTCGCCACATTTAACCCGACGTAATGAAACACGTTACTCTTTTTTTACTATTCAGTCTGACTACTTCTTTCGTATCTGCTCAGTGGTCGGAAGAGCTCATCACCATCCCGGAAAAAACACAATACGCCAAGACTTCTCTTTACTCTGAGGTGATGGATTTCATCGAAGCTATCCAGGCCAAGACAGACCTGGTTCATGTAGAATCCATAGGAAAAAGCCTGGAGGGGCGGGATATTCCGGTCGTCGTACTGTCTGATCCCAAAGTTTCAACCCCGGAAGAAGCGCTGGCAACAGGTAAACCGGTCATGTATGTACAGGGAAACATCCATTCCGGTGAGGTAGAAGGAAAGGAAATACTCATGATCTTGATGCGTGAAATCTTGTTTGGGGATAAGAAACACCTCCTTGAAAACCAGATTTTAATCTTCGCTCCTATTTACAACACAGATTCAAATGATAATCTGGGCGTCCAGACACGCCGTTCCCAAGAAGGAAGCCCTGAATTAACCGGCGTTCGGGCCAACAGCCAGGGTTGGGATTTGAACCGTGATGGAATGAAAATGGATGCCCTCGAAACCAGAGCCATGATCCAAAATGTGATGATGCGGTGGGATCCGGAGGTACTGGTCGACTTACACACTACAAACGGAACCTGGCACGGATATTCACTTACCTGGGCACCAAGTTATCACTATGCTGGCGAAAAAGGGCCGTATGATTTAACCTGGGGTCAATTACTCCCCGATGTAACCGATTCTGTTCTTAAAAAGTATGACATTCATATCGGACCTTATGGATATCATAACTTACGAGCGGGTTGGCCAGTTACTCAAATTAATACCTATAACCATCATCCAAGGTATCTTGTAAATCAAATGGGGTTGAGAAACAAAATCGGGATTTTGAGCGAAGCCTTTGCTCATGAGCGATTTTACCAGCGTATGTATTCCACACATGCGTTCGTAACCGAAATCCTGGAATTTACCAATAAGCATGCCCGGACTATTGTTGAGACCAATAACAGTGCGGAAGAAGCCGCAATAAACCTGGTACTGGAAGGCGCTGGCGTGGTTAAAAAAGGTGTTCGCTTTACCATGACCTATCTTGAGGATATCCCGAAATACCGATCCTATGAATATATTCCCTACTCTGATTCTCTTGGGAAAACGAAACTGGCACGGGGACAACGCATTGTAACTCTGGAAGGCGTTAAAAACTATAGCGGGTTCGAAGCTACCGTTAAAAGCACTCTTCCCAGAGGTTATCTGATGCCTGCTGAACTTGGGCATGTTGCAGAACACCTGCGCATGCTTGGCGTGGATATTCAGGTATTGGAAAAACCGGTATCGGCTATTGGAGAAGTATTTTTAGCAGATTCACTGAAAAAATCGGGCCGGAAATATGAAGGACATTTTATGGCTAGTATCGATGGGCAGTTCAATGCAGCTACAAAAACGTTTAATCCGGGTGATTATTGGATTGATCTTGCACAACCGTTAGCTAACTTGATTTTTTATGCCCTTGAGCCTCAATCCGATGACGGTTTGGTTACGTGGAACTTCTTCGACGATTATCTGGAAGAACATGGAATCGGCGCTAAAACAGTAGAATACCCGGTATTCAAATACTTTGAGCTGAAATAGTCTTCCAACGTTTTTTTTCCAGCCTGTGCACAGCACAGTGGCTACCCTCAAACCAACGGTTCTGAACAAACTCAAAGCCCAGTCGTTTGTAAAATCGAATTGCTCTCGTATTTGAAACGAGGGGATCAATAAGTATTGAAGTTACATTCGAGTCAGAAAAGCAATGCCTGAAGGCAGACTGCATCATTTCCGTACCGTATCCTTTCCCCAAATGATGCTCTTCCCCTATCCAGATGTCAATGGCGCGAAGGTTTTTCTCTACGTCTCCCCAATAGTGACTTTCTTCATAGTGCGGGTCAATAATCTGTAGAAACCCAATGGGTTCTCCATCCAATTCGGCTACGAATTGCTCTCTCCAAAAGGGTTGCGGGGCATTAAGGTTTTCTTCCCATTCCCAGTCATCGTCCGGATCACTGGCTATTACATGTGGTTTGGTGTCCCAGTATCGCAAAAGTTCGAGATCGTCTATCGTTGCCTCGCGAAGAACGATACGCTGTTCAGGCATTCTGACGATTATTTATTACAGGAAGAATAATGATGGTGTTGCTTCCCATCTGACAGGTAATGGGTAATCTTATGGGTATGCGATGCCCAATAAGTGATGTAGGGCTCGGCATATGCGGTGACACCAGCAGCTAACAGCAAAACAAGAAGACCTGTTTTTCGTCGGCTTTTTTTAGAAGAGTTCTTGAGAATCCACGCCAGTGTAGCAAATACCCCGACAATCGCAATCTTTACGAGCCGATGTTCCCAATTTATATATGGACTAAAACCACCTAGAATCCAAAAGAAAAAAAAGGCTGCTCCAATCAGGAAAAATCGTTGTGATGACTTCATGGTTCAGGAATGTGGTGAATGGAATTACATGCACGAATCCGGTCAGGAATGGTTTCGCAAGCAGCACAAAAAAAACATGGGCATATTGTCATCGAAATATGCCCATGATATAAACTGCTTTCATGGTTTATACATAGGGGGCAAGTACTACTACCATCACCATTGCAAAAACAGCGATTGGAGTAAGCTTACGAACATTGTGATGACGAGATTCATGCATCAAAAGACCTATCGTACAAATTCCCCCTACAATCAGAGCCTTGACGAAAATAGCGAGTACGCTACTTGCTGCAAATCCACCCATAAGTCCAAAAAGGGCAGCTCCACCTACTAACACAAGTGTAAATTTGGTTACATCAAACATCATCTGTTACCTTTTGTTGGTTTGGTTAAGTTCAACACGAGTTAGACGACGTTTAGTTACATTTGTGTCTGTTTATTTGTGAATTTTACAATTTCTTGACCTTCTTAACGATCTGGAAAACCGCTTTTATCTCATTCCATCTCGTTATTATCATTATGCTCAAGTATTCGCTCGTACTCATCTGATACTGGCTCCCAAAGTTCAATTTTATATCCATTCGGATCCATGATCCATCCAAATTTTCCATAAGCATATGTCTCTATCTCGCCTACAATCTCTACTCCCTCTTCTTTTAGCTGATTGAGGAGAGCCTCCAAATCCTCTACTCTATAGTTAATCATCACGTCTTTGGTACTTGGATTGGTATACTCGGTATCCGACTTAAAGATGCTCCACGCGGTATGACCTTGTTCTCCTGTTTGCGACTTCCAGCTAAACGTACCACCATATTGCCCTGAATTGATGCCTAAATGGGTTTTATACCAATTTTTCGTGGATTCGGGATCATCTGCTTTAAGGAAAATCCCTCCTATTCCAGTGACTCTTCGTTTCATATGCTTCAGATGGGTTGACCCTAAAGAAGCATATAAAGACGGAATCACACAAGTTTAGATTCTCGTTCTAACGCATCCAGTCTGCCAGTCAGATACAGCTTTCCAGATCCGTCTTTATAGCCGATATCCCGTGTAGAGTATAGCTTATCCGTGTAGGCGGTATGAGATTTAATAGATACGGGCTCTGAATGAATGCGTGTTCCGGAACAAACAATCTCGACTCCGTTCATTGGCAAACCACAACATAAGTGTTCATCTTCTTCTGGTATCAACGTGCTTTTGCGTCGATGTACGGCAATCAGGCCACCAGCTTCCGTTTGTCCGTAACCCTGAAAAGTGGTAGCACAATGAGGAGCGATAAGTTCGTATTCCTTTTGTTGGATAGATGCACCTCCCCAGACCACATTACTCACAAACCAATCTTCATGATAGAGCGCTCTTAACACCGCAGGTACCGTAAACACATAGTCAGGTTGAAAATCCTGAATACACCTGAGCCAGGTTGTATGATCTCCTTTTTTTGTTGTGATAAACAGATAGTCACAATCCACAGCTTCGGCCATAAATGCCCAGGTTAGACCGGCAACATGCCATGGGGAAGCTAAAATGAGTAAGGAGTGATGGGATTCCACCTGAAAGGCGATTGCTGACCGTTCTCCGTTTTTCCAAAGATTTGAAAACGAATTCCAGATGCATTTGGGTGTACCTGTTGAGCCACTTGAAAACAGCCCGATTTGCTTTGAATGTTCATCGGGTTCAGAAATATCCAGTTTTTTATTGCTGTAGCGTGGAGGGATCACGAGCTGACTCTGCAGAGCACCCGACAACCGATCTACAATTTCCTTTGCAGATCCGTCCAACGATGTTTTTTCGATGACCATTGAAGACACGTTCTTTTAAGTATACAATACGCATACTGCTTCAACTGGTTGTAAAACCTGAGTTAAATAATTGTCTTCAATCTTTTATCAGGCGTCGGGAATGTAAAAATGCATATATTACGTGCTGCCAATGAGTTACTCCATGCTAACCAAACGAATTATTCCCTGTTTAGACATCAAAAACGGAAGGACCGTGAAGGGTGTCAATTTTTTGGGGTTACGCGATGCCGGCGATCCGGTTGAACTGGCCGAACGGTACAGTAACGAAGGTGCCGACGAACTGGTATTTCTGGATATCACGGCTACTCTGGAGAAGAGAAAAACACTGGTTGATCTGGTAAAGCGTATTGCCCAACGCATTAATATCCCCTTTACCGTCGGTGGGGGAATTACAACGATCGACGAAATAGAAGAGTTATTAAAGGCAGGAGCTGACAAGGTTTCATTAAACAGTAGTATTGTGAAACGGCCAGATCTTGTTACCGAAGCCTCGGAAGCATTCGGAGCGCAGGCTATTGTTGCAGCGGTAGACGCAAAACGCGTTAAGGATGGCTGGCATGTATTCATAAAAGGGGGAACCGAAGATACCGGAATGGATGCGATAGCCTGGATGAAAGAAGTAGAAACGCGGGGTGCGGGTGAGATTCTTCTTACCAGCATGGACCGGGACGGAACCAAAGAGGGGTTTGATCTTGAACTGCTTCGCCTTGTAAATCAAAACGTTAATATTCCGGTCATAGCCAGCGGTGGAGCCGGTTCTATACAGCACTGTGTGGATGCTGTATTAATTGCGGATTCGGATGCCGTGCTTGCGGCCAGCATTTTCCACTTTAAAGAAATTGAGATCGAAGCATTGAAATCAGAAATGAGACAAGCCGGAATCCCCGTACGACAGGATTGACAGATATCGTTAACAGCTTTTCTCGTTTTTTTACAAACTCATTCTGCAAGCGCTTTTCTGTTTCAGAGTGAAAGAGAATTGGGATCAAAACATGTTGTAAGGATAATCCAAGCATCTTTTTTAGGTATCCTCAATTTGACAAACCCACATTTTAACGCTTTTTTGCAATGCTTATCTGTCATGCAACGCATTGAAGTATCTATATGCCTACGAAAAAAAAATACACCGGACCTGAACATAGTGCCTGTGGTGTAGGGTTTATTGCCAGCCGAAACGGAACGTATTCTCACGACCATTTACAGCAAGGGCTTAATGCCTTACGATGTGTAGAGCATAGAGGTGCCTGCTCGGCAGATGGAGTCTCTGGAGATGGTGCGGGAATCATGACTGATATCCCTTTTGAGCTGTTTGGACATGAAAAAGACACGATTGCTGTAGCTACCCTCTTTCTCTCGTCAAAATCAGTACAGCTTCGAAAAGCCCTATCCATTTTTGAAGAGACCTTCGGCTTTATGGGTATGGAGGTACTTACCTATCGGGATGTACCGGTAGATCTAAGTGTTTTGGGTCAAAACGCGCTAGACTCAGCTCCGGTTATCAAACAAGCCATTATAAAGCGGCCTGCCAGAGCAAAAACCAATCTTTCTTTTGATAAGCGGCTATACTTTGCCAAACAGCATACACGCACGAAGTTAAAAGCTCAGAAGCTGGAGCATGCGCTTTACTTCACTTCTCTTTCTGCGCAGACTATTGTGTATAAAGCCATGTGTAAGGCCGAGGCGTTACCCGATTTTTATCTGGATCTCAACAATCCCAATTATAAAACCCGGTTTTGTTTATTTCACAGGCGGTTTAGTACAAACACCACAACCAGTTGGGATAAAGCACAACCATTCCGTCTTGTGGGACATAATGGAGAAATAAACACGATTGCCGGTAACCGGTCGTGGGCTAAATCGCGAGAAAAAATGCTGGGTGTGGAACGGGAAGAGATCATCACCCGCAAGGGGATTTCCGATTCTGGCAGCTTAAACGAAATGGTTGAGGCGTTGAGATATCGAGGCAGTATTCCCAATGTGGAAGACATCCTGGCTATCATGATGCCCCCGGCCACAGATGGTAATGACTTTTATCGGTTTTGGAGTCGGGCTATGGAACCATGGGATGGTCCCGCATTCATAACCTATGCGAATGGCTATACCATTGGTGCGCGGTTGGATCGTAACGGTTTTCGTCCTTGCCGATGGGTTAGGACTGATTCGCATTTCTACCTGTCTTCTGAGGCAGGAACGTTCTCCATCGACGAACTGGACATTGAAGCAAAAGGAACACTTTATGCCGGCCGTGGGGTAACGTTAGATCTGCACTCAGGCACTATTTTCTTCCGTGATCCCAGTTATTCCAAAGAAAATGTAGATGCTACTTTTGATGCACGGGTTCAACCCATTCCGGAGCCGGAAATCAGTGAAGAAGAATCACTGACCGATAAACTCTCCTTGTTCGGATATACACAGGAAGATATCAAGAAAGTGCTGACTCCCATGATCGCCAAAGGAAAAGAGCCTATTGGTTCGATGGGGGATACTGCTCGTCTGGCTGTACTTTCGTCAGAAAAACGCTCGTTCTTTGACTTTTTCTTTCAGCATTTTGCCCAGGTTACCAATCCACCGCTGGATTATCTACGCGAGAAGGTGGTAACCGATCTGAATGTTTTTCTGGGGAAAAAGCCAAATATCCTGGAACCCAAAGAATTGATACCCGCGGCTCCGGCGTATGCGTTAAAAAGTCCTTTTTTAAGTTTATCTCAAATGCAGTTTTTAAGAGCCCGTAAACAAGGCGATAAGGACAAAGACCGCATTATCCCTTTTGAAATCTCCACCACCTTTAACAGAAGTCATGGTGTAGTAGGATTTAAGAACCGGCTTGGAGAAATAGCCAAAGAGGCGGTAGAGGCTGTAAAAAACGGGCATGCTATTCTTATTCTTTCCGACCGCTCTGCCAATACAACAGAAACTCCTTTACCTGCTCTGCTGGCACTTCGGAGTGTGGTTAACAGACTGAATGATGAGGGATTAAAACTCAACACCTCGGTTGTTTGCGACACCGGTGAGGTTCGAAGTACGCACCAGGCTGCTGCGCTGATTGGTTTTGGGGCTCAGGCTATTTGCCCGTACCTGGCTTTACATGAAGCCCGAACCCAAAAGATAAAAGAAGTTGAAGTACTCACTCCCCTGGAACGTGAAAAAAGCTTATTAACCGCCTTTGAACACGGACTACTTAAAGTGATGTCGAAATCCGGAATCTCGGTAGCCCGTAGTTATGTATCCGCCAAGCTCTTCTCTGTTGTCGGTCTTGGAAAGAACCTCGTTCAAACCTTTTTTCCCGGCGTACAGTCTCCCATTGGCGGGTTAGAGATCGATGAGCTTGCGGTATGGTGGCTGGAACAAACCGAAGATGCAGACGCTCTTTCGAAGGGGTTCTTGTTCAAAGAACATGCCCGCGGTAAAGAAGGCGAGCGACATTCTATGACAAATACCCGATCTAAGGTCATTCATGAGTTAGTGCAGAATGAAGGGTTTTCGCTTACCGATTTTTCTTTATTTGAAGAGTATCTGAAGCTTGGCTATCAGGACGAACCAGTAGCGTTACGTCACCTTCTTGCACCAAAAGGGACCCTCTCTTCTGTCTCCCTCGATAAAGTAGAGCCCATAGAGCGCATTATGCCTGCTTTTGGTTCCGGCGCAATGAGCTTTGGTGCAATCAGTGCTGAATCGCAACGTGACATATTTGAAGCTATGAAAGAGGTTGGGGGTCGAAGCAACAGTGGGGAAGGAGGAGAAAACCCCTATTTCTTTACTCATGGAATAGGCGCTTCAGTGAAACAAATCGCTTCAGGCCGATTTGGTGTTACGGCAGCGTATCTGGTTGCAGGTGACGAAATTCAGATTAAAGTTGCCCAAGGTGCTAAACCGGGAGAAGGTGGACAGCTTATGGGCGTTAAGGTTACACCAGATATTGCAAAAGCCCGGTTTGCGAATCCGGGTTTTGATCTCATTTCACCTCCCCCGCTTCATGATATTTATAGTATTGAAGATCTTAAGCAGCTCATTCACGATCTTAAACAACTACATCCCGCAGGTAACGTCAGTGTAAAACTGGTGTCGGGTGTAAATATCGGTACCATAGCGGTAGGAGTAGCTAAGGCTGGAGCAGATATCATACAGATATCTGGTGGGGAAGGAGGTACAGGTGCGGCCTCCCTCAGCTCAATGAAGCATGCCGGGTTACCGTGGGAAATTGGTCTGTTGGAAGCTCATCAGGCACTGATTGAAAATGGTCTTCGTGATCAGGTTATACTACGTACTGATGGGGGACTCTCTTCCGGGCGCGATATCGTGATTGCTTCATTATTAGGAGCAGAACAATTCGATTTTGGAAAACTGCTTCTGATCGCGGAAGGATGTGTGATGGCTCGCATTTGCGAGAAGAATACCTGCCCAAGAGGTATCGCAACCCACGACCCTAAATTCAAGGCCAAGTATCAGGGCACAAAAGAGCATGTTGTGCGGTTACTGAACATTATTGCTGAAGACGTACGAAGAGAACTGGCTGAAATGGGTGTTACCCGTTTATCTCAGACCCTGGGCAAGCTTTCTATGCTGGAAGAACATCCGGCACACCGGGAACTGATCGATACCAGGAATCTGGATTTAAGCTACTTTTTAGATGCCCCGGATTATGCTCCTTCCAATCAACATGCGGCACAACCCCGGGATGCAGAACCCCTTAACGACCATATTTTAACCCACACCCGGCCACTTTTTGAAGAGCAAGAACCTATCAGCCACACATATGCTATCGTAAATACCGATCGATCTATTCCTGCTGCTCTCGCTGGTCAGTTTGGTTCTCATTCAAATCTGAATAGAGCGAATAACGATGCGGCGTTGCCAACGGTAAACCTTACGTTTGAGGGAAGCGCCGGGCAAAGCTTCGGGGTTTTTCAAACCAGAGGCATGAATCTGACCTTAGTCGGAGAAGCCAATGACTCGGTCTGTAAATCTATGAGCGGTGGTAAAACCGTAATCAAGCCGTCTCCTGTGTCAACGTATGATCCCAAACACAATGTGATTATTGGTAACGGTGCCTTGTATGGGGCCACCGGCGGCACACTGTATGTACATGGACAGGCTGGTGACCGATTTGCTGTGCGAAACAGCGGAGCTATTGCCGTGGTAGAAGGTACCGGGCTACATGCCTGCGAATACATGACAAACGGCATTGTAGTAAACCTGGGAGCCTCATCACATAACATTGGATCAGGAATGACGGGTGGCACATTATACATGTTTGAAGATCACCAGGCCTCCATCAACGCCTCGTATATTTCCGAAACCCCGCTCACAGTTGCAGATGCTGAGACCCTGCTGGCCATCCTGACGGACTATCATACAGAAACAGGGTCAAAAACCGCACGCTATATTGTCGAGGATTGGGACAATGCGTTCCTGAGCTTTAAAAAATATGTGCCCTCATCTTTAGCGGAAGCCCCAAAAGATCGCCAACAATCATCCCCCAGCTTAGTTTAGTATAGAGAACTACCGGGTTTTGTAGGAAGCCAGCTTTTGCTCCAGTTCGGCCGGGTTAAAAGGCTTGGTTACATAATCATTCATGCCAGAAGCATACACTTGTTCTCTTACTTCTTTAAGTGCCGCTGCGGTAAGCGCAATAATTGGAATTTTACGTTTATTCGGATCATCCAGTTTGCGGATGTTAGCCGCTGAGTCATACCCGTCCATCACCGGCATTTGAAGATCCATGAGTACTACATCGTAGGAGTTGGATTCAACGGCTTCTACCGCTTCCAGACCATTATTTACAATGGTTGGGTCAATTTGCCAACGCTCTAAAAAGCGCTGCATCACTTTTTGATTTACGATGTTGTCTTCAGCCAAAAGTACCCTCATGCCTACCAGCTTCTGAGCCACTGATTTTTCCGGCGGTGTGGTTTCTACGGTTTGTTCACTTCCACTTTTCTCGAAGTGGAGCTGGATGTAAAAGGAGGTTCCCTTCCCTAATTCACTATCTACTCGTACCACACCACCCTGAAGTTCTGTGAGCTGTTTGCTAATGGTAAGGCCTAATCCGGTTCCGCCATACAGACGTTTAGTTTCTTCACCAGCCTGAGTAAAGCTCTCGAATATTTTTTCCAGACGATCCGGTGCTATCCCAATCCCGGTATCGTGCACGGCAAACTCAATGTTGGTGTGTCCTTTCTCTTCCGACGAAAGCTTTTTAACAGTTAGCGTAACCGTTCCTTTTTCAGTGAATTTAAGAGCGTTACTAAGCAGGTTGTTTAATACTTGTGTAAGTCGTGCAGGATCCCCAAACATCATGTTGGGTAGTTTTGGATCCAGCTCCAGAGAAAGAGTAATGCTCTTATTAGCGGCCGTTACCTTAAAGCTTTCTATAATGATATTACATAGCTTGGAAAGCTCGAATTCTATATGCTCGAACTCTATTTTACCGGCCTCAATTTTTGAAAAGTCTAAAATGTCGTCGATGAGATTTAGCAGGGTGTTACCCGAAAAATCAAGAATGTTGATCGGCTCCAGTTGATCGGCCCTGGGGTTATCCTGCTTTAGCAAGTGCGTCATACCCAGGATTGCATTCATCGGTGTTCTGATCTCATGACTCATGGTAGCCAGGAAATCGGATTTCGTTTTTGCTGAACGCGCAAGCTCTTCCGTGGCTACTTTCAGCTGGTCAACATTATGCTCTAACTCTTCTTTGCTTTCCTTCAGCTCTTCGTTCAACATCTTCTCTTTTTCCAGGAGCTGAATGGTCTGGCTTTCAGCCTCTTCTTTAAACTCAGAAAATGTGTGAAAGATGAGCCATGTGGTAACAAAAGATGCCATCAATACCGCCCAACGTATCAAAGAAAATCCTTCGCTCGAAAATGCAACCTCTTCAAAAATCACGTAATCGAGTACGAAATAGGAAATCACGGACATAAAAATCCCGACATTCCTCAACCGGATCTGATTGTTCCCAAACAGCAGAATGGATAAACCCATAGCCGGAATAAAGAACGCCTGAATCATCACCTGCCCGCCAAAAACCGAACTTAATACGATAATCCCGATATCTACATAAGCAATCAGCAATAGCTTGGATACAATTACAAAGCCCTGGCGCGCTAAAAATGGAATGAGTACAAATGCGATACCGATGCTTAGAAAAAACCAGGTCAGGGAGACCGATTGGTTAATCTGGAAGGCAATGAGGAAAAGAATGGAAACCCCAGCCAGAAAGAATGAAACCGAGTTAAGAATAGTAAGAGAGGATCTGACGATTTCAGTCTCAAACTGATCTCTAAGATCTTTACCCGTAGCTATATCCGATATACCAGTAAGCGAAAAATTGTTTGCCATAAACCGAAGCTCCGTTTTTGAAGAACGGGATTTCTACCCTATCCTACAACTATATTATACATTATAAGGCTGCTTTCGCCTTAAATGCCATCGCATAGATTTTCATTTGTTTTACCATAGATGCAAGTCCGTTTGCCCGGGTGGGGGAAAGGTGCTGAGCCATCCCGATTTTGCTTATAAACTCGGGATTTGTATCAATAATGGTATCGGGTGTCTGGCAGGAGTAAAAACGAACCATCAGCGAAACCAGGCCCTTTGTTATTGCCGCATCGCTGTCCGCTTTAAACACCACTTTGTCGCCCTCCACATCGGCGATCAGCCAAACCTGACTTTGGCAGCCCTTGACCAGATTTTCGGGTCTACGATGTTGTTCCGGAAATTCGGATAGTTTCCCTCCGAGCTTGATAATATACTTGTAGCGCTCCGGCCAATCGCTTAATAACTCGAACTCTTTGATTATGCGGTTTTGTACATCTTGAATATCCATACCGGAAAAATAACCTTAGTATTTGCCAAAAAAAAAGCCCGCTTGCGAAGCGGGCTTAATAAACTATACAGAACACTTATCGCTCCATTTCCAATTCAATCATAGCAACGGATTTCACACCGTTAACTTCGGTATTGGATGAATTCCAGATGGGCTTAAACGATTGAATGACATGCACCTGCTCACCACCATGCGTGTTATATGAACAGTTAACGGTGGAGCGCTTTCCTTCGAATGCCATCTTGATCGCGTCATTAACCTGTTTTAAGTCAGAACTCGAAATCACATCCTGAAGGCCGGATTCCAATACCTGCGAAGGATCTAACCCTGTAATGAGTTCAAAGCCGTCTGAAATATATTTAGGAAAGAAGGATCCGTCTTCTACTTTTTCAAATTTGAGGGTAAACTCATCTCTCTTATTCAACAGAGCAGTCAAATCCTCTGTTTTAATTTTCAGGGATTCCATCACCCTCGATCTCATCGAAACGTTATCGAAGTGGATACGAATAATGGTTTCATCGTCATTTACGAACCATCGTACGTCGGCTTCAAGCACAACACTCTTACCGTCAAATGTATTGAATGCCCATTTGTACTTGATGGCATCAGAAAACACTTCAGGATTAAATTCTTCAAACAGTATACGGGCTTCCGACTGATCGTTTTCGTTAATAAGATCCCAAAAATGAATGCCTTTCAGATCATCAACTTCGTAGCCTAACAGCTCCCGGAATAGTTTATTGGAAGACATGATATTGCCTTGAACATCCAGGTCGATAAAAATACGTTTTGACTCTTCTGTAAGGCTTTCGAATTCCAGATTGGCATCAAAATATACATTTTCGCTGGCATTCCGATCCGATATATCTCTTTGGTAAGAAACCCAGTGCGTAATTTCGCCTTTTTCATTGGTCAGGGGGTGAATATCCCACTGGTTGATAAACTCACTGCCATCCTTTTTGTAGTTAACCGTATGTCCAAAAAAAGCCTGGCCTTCAATTAATCTCTTTTTAAGTCGTTCAAGCACGTGGCGATCTGTTCGTTCACCCTGAAGGATACGAGGCGTCTTACCAATCACTTCCTCTTTCGTGTACCCTGTCATTTTGGTGAAGCCATCATTTACATAGACGATTCGCGGACCTGGTTTAGCTAAATCCAGTTCTGTCACAAGAATACTATCGTAGTCGTGTTTAATGGCTTGTTCCAATAAAAAAAGCTGTTTGGTTACCGTTTCGTAACGCTCAAACAGCTCCGTATACATTTCTTCTAACTTAGAGTAGGAAGCTTCATCCTTACTACAACGCTTAAGTGCGTCAAGAATTTGTGTATCCAACTTTTTCATAGTGATGTTTTAAAAACGTTTGAAGAAAGCAAATCATAACAACGTTGTCAATCCTGGCAGTCGAATAATTGACGTAGAATTACATAATCACCGTGAACGGCTCAGCGTTCCTGAAAGCTAAAAGGATAATATTAGATTATAGCCCATGTAATCGGCCAAAAAAAAGGGGGACCGAAGCCCCCCTTTCTCACTCACTCATCGAAGTAGCAACTTCGCAATAGTGCTTAGCTGCATGTTCGTTGTTCCTTCGTAGATCTTTCCGATTTTTGAGTCCCGGAAATATTTCTCTACAGGATATTCTTTTACGTATCCATATCCTCCGTACAAATCGACAGCCATGGATGCCACACGTTCGGCTACTTCAGAAGAATAAAATTTAGCCATAGCAGCTTCTTTGAGGAATGGCTGGCCCGCCATTTTCATCCGGGCCGCATTATATACAAGTAACCGTGCTGTTTCAATATCGGTAGCCATGCGGGCAATCTGAAACTGAACGCCTTGGAAGTCGGCTATGGCTTTACCAAACTGCTTTCTTTCTTTGATGTAGGAAATGGTAGCGTCGAATGCACCCTGGGCTACACCAAGCATTTGTGCTCCGATTCCAATCCGGCCTTCATTCAAGGTTTCAATGGCCACTTTATACCCTTTCCCGATTTCACCCAAAATGTTTTCGCGCGGTATGCGGCAATCTTCAAGCAGTACCTCGCATGTAGAACTGGCGCGAATACCAAGCTTATTTTCTTTTTTTGAAATAGATAGCCCCTCCGTATCGCGTTCTACTACAAAAGCGGTAATGCCCTTATAACCCAGAGAAGAATCGATAGTGGCCATTACCAGAAAAATATCTGCTTCATTCGCATTGGTTATCCAAAGCTTGGAACCATTAAGGATAAAGTGATCGCCGTCTTCTTTGGCTGATGTTTTGAGCGCAAATGCATCGCTGCCGGAGTTTGCTTCAGACAGACAATAAGCTCCTACCTTGGTGTTGGCCAATTGGGGCAAATATGTTTCTTTTAAATAGTCGGAACCATAATTCACAAACGCATTATTAACCAGGGTGTTCTGAACATCCATGAATACGGCTGCCGAGGCATCGACCCGTGCAATTTGTTCAATGGCGAGCACCGACATCATAAATGTCCCTCCACCGCCGGAATACTGCTCGGGTATATCAATACCCATCAGCCCCATTTCGAAGAACTGAGTGATTAATTCCGGATCTAGTTTTGCTGCCTCATCCATTTCATGCACCTTGGGTGCGATGACGGTATCGGCGAATTCTGCCGAGGCCTCTTTGAGCATTTGCTCATCTTCTGTCAGACTGGATAAAGGGGCAATTGTGGGTTCTAGGATGTCTTCCATTGTTTATATCGGATCTTATTTTCGAACTGTAAATATACGAAATGGAAGCGCTTTTCCGAATGTAACAATCGAAGTTTTTCTACCTCTATATAATTGTAAGTGCACAGCTTAACACTTAAATGTGTTCTTACCTTAACTTTAACTAAACACTTAGTATAGAGGGGAATATGAAAACCATACTTCTAGCATGTATAATAACTCTGGGATTGATATCACAATCTAAGGGTCAAGATGACGTGATGATGCAAGCATTCTATTGGGATGTTCCGGTAGATCAAGCAAACCTGAATGGACACTGGTGGGATAGCCTCGCTGCCAAGTCGAATAAACTTGGACAGGCAGGATTCACTGGAGTTTGGATTCCTTCACCATCAAAAGGGAATTTTGGGATCATAGATATGGGCTATGGTATATACGACCATTATGATCTTGGGAATTACCTACAGAAGGGAACCACAGAAACCCGGTTTGGGAGCAGAGCCGAACTGGAGGCTATGATGGATTCGATGCATACTCATGGAATTGAAGTATACGCCGATATTGTGCTCAACCACATTTATTCCAATGGTGATTATTACGATTCGTCCAACAATCTGGAAGCCAATCCGGATGTTAAACAGTATGTTTTTGATAAGGCATTTCGTAACGGTAACCAGTATCAGTCCTACCCAACGAATGAGATTACCTGGGTAATTCCGAATGCCGCAGCCGGTGATTACTACATACAGATAGCCGGTTACAACCTCAACTACGGAGGAGTGAAAGGTGAAAGAGGATACGATGTCATGTTCGACTGGACGAACGGTGGCCCGACGTCTACCACAGCATGGGAATCTGAACCCAATGATGGAAGTGGAAACTTTAACACCGTAGCTGCCTCTGGTACGACTATGCAAGGGCATATAGAAAACTCCAGCTCCATTGACGAATACAAGATTACCCTTTCCTCATCGGATGATATCGTGATAAGACTAACCGCGCGCAGAGAAGGAACCGATAGTTTCGGAAATTTCGAATGGCAGTTTGCCGACCAAAACAATGGATATTATCCTATCGCGGTCTGGTATAGCGGAACCAATCTTGCCAATACTACCTTGGAGGCTCAAACGGCAACTAATATCACGTATGTAACCCATACGGGAACCGGCGAGCAAAACTATTCCTGGGATCATGATCATTTTCATCCGGTAGATGCAAATGACTGGCTCGGATTTCCCGGTAGTGACGAGATCATTACGAATACTAAATTCTTCGGAAATGATATCAACACCTTCGACCCTGCCGTGATCACCCGACTGGAGGACTGGGGCTATTGGATGGCCAATCATGTTGGGTTTGATGGATTCAGACTCGATTTTGTTCGTGGTTTCCAGGAAACCTTAGTGGCCGACTGGGTAAACAACCTGCCCCTGCTAAACGGCTCACAGCGGTTTATAGTGGGTGAGTACTGGGGAAGTGCACCCGTTATCCAGTCGTGGGTAAACAATGTGGCTGCCGGTACCTCAACGGTAACTACCGGTACAACTACCGGTGCCGATGTAGACGCATTCGATTTCCCCCTAAAGTTTGCCCTTAATAATGTGGTGAATAATACATCGGGTTCAACCGATATCACCGCCACGCTCGATCATGCCGGCATGGTGCGTAATAACACCGGACATTCACTTCCTGGCACCTCTATCTCTACCTTTGTTGATAATCATGACACGGGTAAAGAACACGATAAATGGGTATTCAGTGACTGGGATATGGCCTATGCTTATATCCTTACCCATGAAGGACGACCCACTGTTTTCTATTCCCATTATTACGGCGTTGAGCAGGATGACGCTCATGGAGGAGGATATACCACACAAGCACCAACTTCGCTTCAAGCCGATATTAACAACCTGATTCATATCCGCAAGAATTACCTCGGTGGAACGATCGAAGTACTGAGTGCAGATGGAAGCCCCAGTCCTAGTGGAAACGCTGCTGATGTGTATGTAGCCCGAAGAAAAGGAAACGGGACTAAAACCGGGGCCATTATTGTCATTAACGATAATAGCTCATCTACCAGAGACCTTTGGGTTGATCATACCACAGGTACCGCGGATTGGTCTGACAGTTACCTGGTTAACGTAGAAACCGGAGATAGTACGTATGTATACACAGACGGAAGAGTGCGGGTAGAAGCTCCCGCCCGGGATTTTGCAATTTATGTTCCGGCCAGTGAATTTACCACCACTTTACCCGGAGTTATATCAAAAGGTATAGCAGATAGCTTTATCCCATCAGATGATGAACTCAGAAGCTCCCTGCCTCAAACTGTGGTATTGGATCAAAACTATCCAAACCCATTCAACCCTACTACGAATATCTCCTTCCAGCTTCCTGAATCAGGTCAGGTGAACCTGGAAATATTCAATACAGTTGGGCATAAAGTAGCCACACTGGTTAACGAACGCCGACAGGCCGGAGAGTATACCGTAACCTGGAATGCGGAACAGATGCCAAGTGGTATCTACTATTATCGTATTACCTTTAATGGTACTTCCACCACGCGAGCCATGGCTCTGATTAAGTAAATACCCGTTTGTTTACAGAAAAGCCGGCTCAGTTTGAGTCGGCTTTTTTTATGATGGAAACCATCTTTTTTGCAGCAACTGAAGGCAGTATTTCATTGTTGATGATGCCCTTCTTGAGCTGTTCGGCCATCTCGCGGTTGTGTTCTCCTCTCCACAGCTCCTCGATTAATGCATCTTCTGCGAGTCGTTTAAACCAACTCAGGTTTTGGCTCATTCTTTGTTCATTAAAAAAACCTTGTTGTTTCAGCGCATCAATAAACTGGAGAATACTGCTCCACACTTCTGTAATCCCTTTATTCTTTAACGCGCTTACCGCATGAAAACGAACTGGGATATCCGGTAACCGGGTCTGGAGGAAATGAAACGCATGTTCATACTCCGATTTTGCCTGCAGAGCCAGTTTTTCCTGGTCACCATCAGCCTTATTAATCACCATAACATCGGTGATTTCCATGATCCCTCTTTTTATGCCCTGCAACCCGTCACCTGCGCCGGGTAACATGAGCATCATAAAACAATCGACCATAGAAGAGACTTCAAATTCACTTTGTCCTACGCCAACGGTTTCAACTAGAATCACATCATAGCCACCAGCCTCGCATAATAACATGGTTTCGCGGGTGCGTTTAGCGACACCGCCCAATGTTCCTGAGGTAGGAGACGGCCGAATGAAGGCTTCTTCTCGTGAGGATAAGGTTTCCATGCGCGTCTTATCTCCAAGAATACTCCCACCTGTTGTAGGGCTACTCGGATCAACAGCTAAAACAGCAACCCGATGACCCTCTGCTATAAGATGGTTACCAAACGCTTCTATGAATGTGCTTTTCCCTACCCCCGGAACGCCGGAAACACCGATTCGAATCGTATCCCGATCTTCCGCAAGGTGGGTAAGCAATTGAGCTGCCTGTTCCTGGTCGGAGGGATGGCTACTTTCAACAAGCGTTATCCCTTTTGCGAGGGGCCTTCGTTTCCCTGCTTTAATCCCTTTTGCAAGTTGCGATACGGTCATGCTTTCACAGCGCGTATTTCATCGATGACTTCTGAGGCCGCTTTGGGTATGTTCGTACCGGGGCCAAAAATGGCTGAAACCCCAACACTGCGAAGAAACTCATAGTCTTGAACAGGGATCACTCCCCCCGCAACAATGATGATATCTTCTGCTTCTTGGTTCTTCAGGATTGAGATAAGTTCAGGAATCAGTGTTTTATGACCAGCCGCCAGGGTAGATACCCCAATAACATGCACATCGTTTTCTATGGCCTGCTTTGCCGCTTCTTCCGGCGTGGAAAATAAAGGTCCTACATCTACATCAAATCCCATATCGGCAAAGGCAGTAGCAACCACTTTGGCTCCACGGTCGTGGCCATCCTGCCCCATTTTCACAACAAGTATTCTGGGACGCCGGCCTTCTTCTTCTGCGAACGCCTCTATTTTATGCTTGATTTCCTGATAATGATCATCCGATTGATACACGCTTTCATATACTCCTTTAATGGTTTGGCTGGTTGCGGAGTGCCGCCCCCAGGCCCGTTCCATTGCGGTAGAAATTTCACCAACTGTTGCTCTTCGGCGGGTCGCTTCAACCGCCAGTTCAAGTAAATTTCCTTTACCGGATTCTGCAGAAGTTTTAATCTGTTCCAGTACCTCTTTCACAGCCACCTTATCCCGTTTCTCTTTTATGGCCTCGATAAGTTCCACCTGCCGGTTTCGAACGTCGGTATTATCAATATCGAGTATTTCAACCGGGTCTTCCTTCTCGTTGATAAACTTATTCACTCCTACAATGGTGAGATCACCTTTATCGATACCTGCCTGTTTGATAGCTGCAGCTTCTTCAATTTTTCGCTTTGGGTAGCCCTGTTCGATGGCTTTTGCCATTCCTCCCATTTCCATGACTTCGTTAATGATGCCAAGGGCTCTTTCCTTCAAATCGCTGGTCATGGATTCGATCGCATAAGACCCTCCCAAAGGATCTACCGTATGCGTGATATCTGTTTCTTCCTGGATGATAATCTGGGTGTTTCTGGCAATCCTGGATGAGGTTTCTGTTGGAAGGGAGATGGCTTCATCGTAGCTATTGGTATGCAGAGATTGAGTTCCGCCTAATACGGCAGCCATTGCTTCTATTGTAGTACGGATCACGTTATTAAGCGGGTCCTGAGCAGTAAGTGACCATCCTGACGTTTGGCAATGCGTACGAAGCATCATGGACTTTTGATTCTTTGGATCAAAATATTCCTTCATCAATTCGGCCCACAGAGAACGGGCTGCTCTTAGCTTGCTTACCTCCATTAAAAAGTTCATTCCTATGGCAAAGAAAAACGAGAGCCGTGGTGCAAAATCATCAACCGCTAACCCTCGTTCGACAGCTGTTTTCACATACTCTAAGCCGTCTGCCAACGTAAAGGCAAGCTCCAGTGCAGAATCGGCACCCGCTTCCTGCATATGATACCCCGAAATAGAGATGGAGTTAAACCGGGGCATGTACTTGCTGGTATATTCTATGATGTCGGCTACCAGGCGCATCGACTCCTGAGGAGGATAGATGTACGTATTTCGAACCATGAACTCTTTTAAAATATCGTTCTGAATGGTTCCACTGAGTTTTTCGGAGGCTACCCCCTGTTCTTCGGCTGCAACGATGTACGCGGCCATGATTGGGATTACCGCTCCATTCATCGTCATAGATACTGACATCTGATCAAGGGGAATACCATCGAACAAGATCTTCATGTCTTCAACGGAATCTATAGCTACACCAGCTTTACCTACATCGCCCACTACCCTCGGGTGATCAGAATCATACCCCCGGTGAGTAGCTAAATCGAAAGCAACACTTAACCCCTTCTGGCCTTTTTCAAGAGCGGCCCGATAAAACTTATTCGATTCTTCCGCCGTCGAGAAACCCGCATATTGGCGTATGGTCCATGGTCGTTGGGTATACATGGTTGGATAAGGACCGCGTGTGAAGGGAAATTGACCTGGATAGCCAGAGTCGGTGTTCCGCTGTTCTACATCATCTTTGGTATATAACGCCTGAATTTGAACTCCTTCCGGGCTCTTCCTATTCAGTGATTCGGGGTCTTTTCCTTTTAAGGCTTTTGTTGCCAGTGCACGCCACTGTTCTTCAGGCGACTGTTTTTGATCGGCCATAAATGCTCCTAACTGGTATAATTAGACGTGTGCAATGTATTATTTTTCGGAACATAAGGTGCAAGATTTTGGACGGTATAACAGATTTTAAATCTACGTGCCCAATGTGTTAAACCTGTACGTTAGTTTAACCCGATTTCTGCTTTTGGTGAGGTAAAGGTTACTTCTTCCTCAAATATCTCTGCACCCAGAGCGCTGGTCATTTCGGCCCGAAGCTTTTGAATGGTTAACCCGCTTTTGAGTGATCCGTTATGAGCTATAGAAATTCTCCCCGTTTCCTCCGATACAATGACAACAAACACGTTATTCGTCTCACTTACTCCCAGTGCCGCCCGGTGGCGGGTTCCAAATGATTGTGCAATATTCGGGTTCTGAGAAATTGGCAGGTAACAACTTGCGGCGACAATCCGCTTACCTCTGATAATTACAGCTCCATCATGTAATGCTGTATCTTTCTGGAAGATCGTGGTTAACAATTGGCTATTCACCTGAGCATCAAGAGGTACTCCACTATCAATTAGGTCCTGTAGCTGGGAAGAACGTGCAAACACAATAAGAGCACCCACTTTCTCTTTCGACATTTTTTTTACGGCCTCAATAACTTCTTCTATTACATCCTGAGAGTTTGACCTGGAAAACAACCGGTCCAGGCTGGTATTGGTACCTAACCGATAAAGTAATTTTCGTATTTCAGGTGCGAACAAGATAAAAACGGCAAGAATACCCACGTCCAGAATGGCACTTAAAATGGAATTGATGGTACTAAAACCCAGTAGATTAATGATGGCATTTATCGCAATAACCAGCACGATGCCAATTGCTGCCTGTATAGCGAATGTACCCCGAATCCACCGGTACAGATACACCAAGACCAGGGCGATAATGAGCGTCTCGATAAAATCGACCAGTCCAAAATCTAAGAAGCCAATAGGTACCAATGAAATGACGGGTATAGTTGAAGGTTAATTAAGCGCCTGGAATATACGCACCGAATCGTAAGCTTCCTTCACATCATGAACTCGTAACCATCGCGCACCTTTTATCAGGGCGTGATAGTGTAAAACCACTGTTCCAGTCACCCGGTCTTCCGGGGCTAGGCGGTCCAGCAAATGGTGAATCATTGATTTTCGGGATGCGCCGACTAATATAGGTAACTCAAATTTTGAGAAGGAATCAAGTTCTGAAATCAGCTTTATGTTATGATTTAGCAGTTTTCCAAAACCAATCCCCGGATCCAGTACAATATCGCTGACCCCTGCAGATGCCAGAACTTCTATTTTTTGTTCAAAGAACGACGATACTTCTGCTATAATCTGAACATATTCGGGATTCTGTTGCATCGTTTTAGGTATGCCTTTGCTATGCATTAATACATAGGTGGCGCCAAAATCTGCGGATAAATCAGCCAGTTCTGGTGCTTTCGTGAGTCCGCTCACATCGTTAACAATGGTGCACCCAATTTTCAGGGCAGCTTTAGCTACTTCGTACTTTGTAGTATCGATGGAAAAACGAGCTTTTGTTCCAAATGCAGGTAACGCTTGTTCCAGCACCGGTACCACTCGTTTCAGTTCTTCTTCAAGGGAAACGGGCTCAGAACCGGGACGTGTAGATTCCCCACCAACATCAATGATGGATGCCCCTTCTGCGATCATTTCTTCTATCCTATCGAGTGCCTGCGTCACCGAGTCAAATTTTCCACCATCAGAAAATGAATCGGGGGTCACATTCAGGATACCCATAATCTCAATACGTTCATTTTGCTGAGACAGGTTGGTCATACTTAATCTTTATTGGCTGGACACAAAAAAAGCCCTGAGAAGGGCTTTTTAAAGGTAAATAAACACGGCCTGATTACCATTCTTCTATGAGGGAATCCAGCTTATCTTCTTTAGCCGCCCACTCATCCGCATCGGGTAGGGCATCTTTGGTCTCGTTGATTACTTTATCTTCCCACTGCTCCGCCAGTCGCTCATTCAACTCAATGAAATGCTCCCACTTTTCAGGTACTTCGTCATCGGGGTAAATCGCTTCAACAGGGCATTCTGATACGCAGGCATCACAATCAATACATTCATTGGGATCAATAGCCAGAAAATTAGGTCCTTCACGGAAAGCATCTACCGGACAAACTGCCGCGCAGTTCGTGTATTTGCACTGTACACAAGGTTCGGTAACTACATATGGCATAGCAAAAGAGTGTTAAAGCATTAATAAAATAAGACTCGAAGATCTTCCTCTCTCCTCACAGATTCAATCCAAATTAGGGTCGTATCTGATTGGTTGCTTCCAGTTTTCCATCATTCTTTGATGGTTCTAGCCCAAGTAACCGGCACATCAACTCATACAAATGAATGCTTTCAAATTCCGAAATCGTTCGTCCACTGGCAATATCTGGTCCATGCGCCACAAAAATAGCGTGCATGTTTTTTTGGACAGGATCGAACCCATGTGTACCCCCACTGGGATATCCCGGGCGACGTTCAACATACGCTCTGGAACTTATGGTATATCCTTCATGTGCAGAAAGAATAAGCTCAGGTGTTCTTCGGTGATACTTCAATCCAAATCGTTCCGGTAGTTCATTCCGTTTCCAAACCTCAAAATGTCGTCCATGTTCTTTAAGTGCGTTATACACCGCGTTCAACTTTCCCTGCTTTACACGTAGCATAACAGATGGAGAGGATTCTACCCACGTCACATCATCCATATCTATAAAATCATCCAGCAACACCAGCCGGTCTTTAGAAATCTCTTGCATTCCGTGATCAGAAACGATCAGCATATTCGTTTGAGCAAACAGACCCTTGTCTTCCAGCTGTTCCACGAGGTAACCCATCAAGGCATCGGCTCTTCTAATGGCTTCCACTACTTCGTCCGAATCGGGACCAAACCGGTGACCTGCCCCGTCCACAAAATCAAAATACAGCGTTCCAAAATCGATAGGTTTGTCCTCGTTTATAAACCAGGAAATAACGGTATCAATACGGGCAGAATCTGGTACAGAGCCATCATATCGCTTCCAGTATGTGGGACGCATATCCTGAATTGGAGCCTCTGAGCCTACCCAGAACATGGTGCCAGCCTTTAACCCCTGTTTTTCTACTGTATTCCATATGGGTTCACCTTCGTACCATCGGGCATCTTCTACCGCCTCCCGGTTTCCGATGGAATACCGGGCATCAAACACCGGATCGTACATACTATTGCCTATTAACCCGGAATGCTGTGGATATAAACCGGTAGCAATGGAATAGTGATTGGGAAAGGTTTTGGAAGGGAATACCGGAATCAGGCCCTCACTTTGCACCCCGTTCCGGATAAGTAAGTCGAAGTTCGGAGTGTGGGTTTTAGATAAGTAATCGTATCGGAACCCATCAAACGAGATAAGTAATAGTTTGTTTGGTGCGCTTTTGTTTGAGGAGCATCCTGCTACTCCTGCTCCCATGAGAAGTAGGAGCACAAGCATACCATACGTTCTCCGCGGCATTCCTTATTCGAAATCTGTGTTTAGCTTAAATCTCAAAATCCGGTTGTTTCCTGTGTCTGCCACATATACCACTTGTCGGAAATAAGCCACTCCCTGTGGGTTATTGAATTCAAGAGGCCCGTTGCCAGGTTCCGGCCCTCCAAAAGAAACCATTATTTGCCGGGATTGATTTGCAGCACCCGGAGGTGGAGGAACACCTTCCTGCCCGTTTAACTGAAACTGATAAAGTCGGTTTAACCCGGAATCAATTACAAAAATGAAACTATCATCATCACCACTAAATGCAATGTCTTGCGGGGCTAAAAACTTATCCGTTTCGTAGAGGAATCCATCTGCCTGCGCGGTGTCCTGTACCAGTAAATCGGAATTTTGTTCAAAAATAAGACCATCTGTGGTTTCTACGGCATTAATCCAAAGTACCCTGAACGGGATGCTCTGATTCGGTGAGTCCTGGGTAATCAGAAAGCTTCTGTTATCTGGAAAAATATCTCTTTGGGGAGGAGCTATAAACGATGCAATAGAACTTACATTAATACTGCTTCGAAGTGACGGCGTTGTCGGATTCAGGGTTCGTATTTGCCTTACGTTCCTCATTTTATCAGTTGTTACCCCTCCCTCTACAATACGCTGAAACTCTAAGATCGTATTATCCGGAGATGCAACCTGGGCAGTTTCATTAAACGGTCCCCTTCTGGATACATACAAGGTGTTATCAGCTAATATGGCTAAACCCGTTACTTCAACCCGTTCATAATTGATGTTAGAATCCGAGTCTAATCGTGCCGACTGTGCCGTGATATTACTTAAACTTCCATCATCGAATGGAAAAATCAGGGTATCAACAAACTGAAGAGGACCAGCACCATTCACATTTTTCAGTTTAAAAACGGCCGGTAAATTCCACACATAATTTGGATCAATATCTGGTAAAACGGTATCAATCCTGGCTGATACATACACGTTGAGCAAACGATCCTGCACAACCGCATTTGCACCGTTAAATGGAATGGTCACTCTTGGTGAAAGATCTCCCCGATCGAGAAGATGGAGTCCTTCACGGTCGGTAACGTATACTAATTCGTCAAATCCTACATGTATGTCATTAGGTGCATCAAAATTGGTCCAAATAGGCTGAACAGGTGCATACCCGTCCTGGTCTGGTAATTCCGGATTTATACGTCCCTGATCAAAAATCTCGTCGGTTGTAGAATCACTTTTAGAATTAAAAATACCGTCACAGCCGGAACCTAGTACGAGAACGATGATCCAGAAAAGGCCGATTATGTGATGTTTTGTTCTCATAATGAAATACTTAATCCAATTCTGTGAATATCCCCAAGTATATCGAATGCCGTGTATGCGTAGTCTACTCTGAAATTACGGACACTAGGTAATGCAAAACCGGCACCAAAGCTTGGCAGCACACGTTCTTCGTGTCCAAACTCATAGCCTGTACGCACAAAAAACTGATTCATATAACCGTATTCGGCACCAATATTAAACTGCTCAGAGTTATCACTTGGGTTGGTAATCTGTGCCGTTACAATCACAGAATTTTGATCGTCTCTAATTACATCGTAAGCT
>JBCBST010000016.1:0-39827 GCA_039819115.1 Bacteroidota bacterium | reverse complement strand
TTTTGTATTGGTTCACAATCTCACCGAAAGTAAGCGGACTCCTGCTCTTGATAGATTGCTCTTCACCTTGCGGATCTCCGCCTCTTTTCACCTCTAAGCGCAGCTCGTCGGCTTTTTCTCTAGCATCTTTTAAGCTCATGGCTTTAGAATACCTGCCGATTGTATAGCGCCGGTTTCTACCGTTATGCCGGTAACGGTAAAAGAAAGACTTGTTTCCATTGGGCGATACTCTCAACCCAAGACCAGATGTGTTTTCATCGAAATATTCTGTTCGGTTATTAACCTTAACGGCATCAACGAAAGCAGCGGTAAGTGTTTTTTTGGGCATAAGTTTAAATCTGGGGTAACAGTGGGGTAACAAAAAAGTGAAAACCACTGATATTTATTGACTACAATGTATACTGAATGAGCATTTAAGTCAATATAAAACAGCATTTTTTGTTAGAAGGTGATAAAAGCTGAAATGACATAAACGCGGACTGAAAATCCGTGTGTCGGCGGTTCGATTCCGCCCGGTCCCACCCAAAGCCCTGATTAACTGTGTTGATCGGGGCTTTTTTTGTTTTGAGAAGGGAGGGTTGACGACCTTAACAAAAACCAGAGGTCATGTAGGGGCGTATGGCGATACGCCCCTACGGAATCAACACATTGAATGCCGTAATGGAACCCAGGTTCTTTGGTCCCAGCGGACGCTGGAACCAGATAGGGGAAAGGTGGTACAAAGATCCTGAACTTGTTTCAGGATGGCGATGGAATTGGAAGTTCTTTATTTGATTAAAAAGAAGGTATTCGCCTGACACTCCACTAATGATACACCATTCTCATTCTCTTAAAAGATCATCCTGAATCTGCCTGCCGGTAGGCGGGCTTGGTTCAGGATCGTACAGGCCTCATTCAGGCGGTTATCTTCCCCATGGCCCGATAATTTGCTACCGTTGGAAGGTCTGTTCAGTTAATCAAAGATCAACTCATTTGTTTCTCCGGTCATAACCATCGATTTAATAACGCGGATATTGAAAATCTGTAAGGGATTCATTTTTATTAAGCATGAAAACTGCGGAAGAGGAAACGATTAAAGAAACGTTTATTGCCATACTTGGGGCTATTGAACCTCTGAGCGACGAAGCGAAGTCGTCACTTAAAAACCTGCTATTCATCCGGCGGTTAAACAGGCAGGAATACCTGATTCGCGAGGGTGATACAGCCAGATATGCGAACTATTTAGCCGATGGCATTGTGAGAGTGTATTACTCTGATGACAGAACAGAGTACAATAAAACATTCTTTACTGAGCACACTTTCCCCACTCCTTTAACCGCGCTCTTAACCGGTGAACCCAGTCAGTTATACTTTCAGGCATTAACGCCGTGTATTATGCTTTCTTTTGATTTTCAGCAGTTCAAAGCTCTTTCTGGACAACACCGTGTTTTTGAGCAATTAGTGCTCAGAATCCTGGAAAAGGAATGGACAAAAAAAGAGAGACACGACATCAGGATGGTAACCAACGATGCGGCTACGAACTACCGCATTTTCAGAGAAGAGTATCCGGGACTGGAACAAAAAATACCACAGTATCATGTTGCCTCCTACCTGGGAGTTACTCCTATTCAACTGTCGAGGATTCGGTCAAATAAAGGCCGTACATAGTTCTTTTCTTATCCTATGTTAATGAGAGTAAGTAGCAGGATCGTGATCATGGCGTGAAACCTGAATTCAATAACATAAAGGCGGAACGTCGTGAAACGGACAATATGTACTTTTTTACTGGTTATGAGTAGTGTGCCGGATGCCGAGGCACAAACGAACTCAAAGGAGCTAAGCACCTATTGGGAAATGGGAATAAGCTTTGGCGAAATACCCATTATGGCAGGTAGTTTTAAGCCGGGTATTTCCGTTGGGTATCATGTTAACAGGTACCTGTATCTGGGCGGGATCTATCAGATCACAGATCATATCAGCAGAAATGATGACTCATTTGATGCAAAAAACCTCGGGTTCAATAATTTGCAATCCTCCAGAGAGCGTGTTGCTCCCAGGGCCATACTGCATGCCCGGTTAAGACCACATCAAAATCTTCCTTTTGTTTCCCTTGGAATCCTGTCGAACGGTACAGATAAAGAAACGGTGACTTTTGGTGATGCCGAACATCACATTGGGCAAAACAGCTACCAAGGACCAATAACGGTAAGCATTAAAAGAAAAAGAGCCATCCGGCCGGCTTTGGGTATTGGATATCATCATCAGTTTAAAAATGGCTGGTCTCTCAGCACAGAATGGTCGTTCGATTGGTTTAACCCGGTACCTGCTCCGCAGCTGACATACACATCTGATATCGATATTCAGCAACGCGATCTTGAACTAAAAACGGTGGAGATAGAGCGGGAGTTCAGGGATAATGTTCATAACAGGTATCACATATTTCATTTAGGCATGGGATATCGTTTTTAAGCCGAATCCAGGAACAGGTGATGCAACAAGCATGAGGTAATAACATCGTATCAGGTAAAGAGCCACTGCTGACCCGGTGGCTTTTTTTAGTGGGGTTGTTTGACCACGTTCATTTGTATCATATTGTAGGGGCGTATGGCCATACGCCCCTACGCAATCAACACATTGAATGGGCATAGTGGAAACCCTGGGCTTTCGGTCCCAGCGGACGCTGGAACCAGGTAAGGGCTAGGTCATACAAAAATCCTGAAACAAGTTCAGGATGACCTTTTTAATAAAATAAGCAAGGTATTCCATTAATCGAGTATAAAGCGATCGTCTTCTGTTTAATCAAATGAGGAAGTTCCAATTCCATCGTCATCCTGTCCGCCAGCTGGCGGATAGGATCTTACACACTTGAATAAGGATATTAATGTAATAAACCAGCTAGTTCGGTGCTTGATATCCCTGCCTGCCGGCAGGCAGGCTTCATCCCCTTTGGATGCCAGCAAAATAAATCAGCACCGTATAGCATAGCCATACCTAACGTTTGAGATGCTCATGAGTTTAACTGATCCCGATGGCGTTTTATCTTCTTCTTTTTTTGGTTAAGCTTCCTCACAGCTAACGTTGAGTTCAAACGGTTCAGAACGAATGGGATTTTCCGTAATATTTTTAGTAGGCGCAGTACATGGGGTCATACTGTCGGTGTTATTGTCACAGCGTAGTGGGAATCAGCTGGCAAACCGCCTGCTCAGCCTGTTGATGTTCATCTTTTCTGTTGACCTTGCGATGGCTGCGGCCCAAAAATCGGGGATATTGGCATCCTATCCCTTCTTTATAGGGCTCGATTATCCGCTCACCCTGCTTTATGGTCCCGTGCTGTATTTATATGGATTGAAGCTATCGACGGGAAGTACAAGAATGACGATTCTTGATCTGGTGCATGGCATTCCAACCATCCTGCTTCTCATCTACACTGTTCCTCTTTACGTCATGCCGGCATCCGATAAGGTAAATCTGTTGTCCGGTAATGGGTACCTGGTCTATGGGCCGGAATGGGTTACAAACATCAAAGTTGGGCTTAATCTGCTGTACTTACCCTTTATCATTCGCATGTTGAAGCAATTTCATGCCCGTGTAGAGGATTCGTTTTCGACCATTGAAAAACGGAACCTGGATTGGCTGCAGCGTTTTATCTATGCCTTCCTGGTACTTGCAGTCATATCCGTTATCATCCACTTGCTTAATCTTTTCGCAGAAAACGATCCCTACTCCGATCTGATGTTGTTAGCCGTAACGATTTTTGTATTCAGCATAGGGTACATAGGGTTAAGCAGGGCTGAGTTTATGGCTCTGACGGCTGGGGAAGAGCGCATTGATCAGGAAAAACCGATCGGCGAGTATCTCAAGTCCGGGTTGGATGAAGAAACCGGGAAAGAGTTGCTGATGACCCTGGAACAGCTCATGATCAATGAGAAACCGTATCTGAATAGTGAGCTAAGCCTCAGAGAGTTGGCCTCGCTCATGAACATATCCACCCATAACCTGACAGAGGTGATTAATCGCCTTGCCGGGGTGAATTTCTATGACTTTGTGAATGGATACCGGGTACAGGAAACACAGCATAAGCTGAAATCAGCTGAGTTCGCATCATACACCATACTGGCTATAGGGTTGGAATCCGGGTTTAACTCAAAGTCCAGCTTTAACTCTGTGTTTAAGCGGCAGGTTGGTATGACCCCTTCCGAATATAAAAACAGGCATCTGTGAGAGTTTTTTTGCACCAAGCGACGTTCAGACTGAAGTACAGACCCGCGGGACAGGCTGTATAGACCCGAAATAGAAGTCCAGTCTGTACGAAACGGACGAGTATGCCCTAAAGTGGCGATAGCTTTGCATCAGAATACAAACTAACCCTTCTGATCAGAGCATGTATTATATCCGATTCTCTCTATTTCTTGTTTTTGTACTAAGTGCATCATCCATCCGTGCACAAACGGTAACAGGCATCATCATCGATACAGACACCAAAGAGCCTCTCATTGGTGCTAACATTGTCCTGGTAAACCATCAACCGTTAATCGGTACCTCCAGCAACACAGAGGGACACTTTGAGTTACAGGGATTACCCGTCGGGCGACAGAGTTTCAGGATAACTTATCTGGGATACCGGCAGCGGGTAGTGAGTGAGGTCTTAGTAGTACAGGGCAAGGAGACTTTTTTGACCGTGGAACTCACCGAAGAGGTGTTTGCCGGCGCTGAGGTCAATGTAGTAGCCGATATACCCACCGAAGAACCCGTAAACGGCATTACCTACGCCAGTGCGAAGGCATTTACGGTAGAAGAAACCCGTCGTTATGCCGGTGGATTGGATGATCCCGCCCGACTGGTTACCGCATTTGCGGGGGTAACCTCGTCCGGAGGAACCCAAAGTAATGCTATATCTATTCGTGGTAATGCCCCAAAAAGTGTTCAGTGGAGGCTTCACGGTATCGAAATACCTAATCCGAATCATTTTGCAGGTTTGACAGTGGCAGGGGGCGGAGGGTTAACCCTGTTCAGCGCCCAGTTGCTTAGCAAGTCGGATTTCATGACCGGAGCCTTTCCGGCTGAATATGGTAATGCGTTATCCGGTGTATTTGATATCAATTTCAGAACAGCAAAACCCGGAAAAAGAGAGCTTACCACACAAATTGGGTTAAACGGAATTGAAGTGGCTTCAGGAGGATCCATTTTACCCGGTTCAGAGGCCACCTATTTAGTCAATTACCGGTATTCCACCCTGGCCTTGCTGATGCCCTTGTTACCCACGGATGGATTCATCGGGTACCAGGATCTGTCCTTTAATCTTGATATCCCTACCGAAAAAGTGGGGCGATTTAATCTGTGGGGCATCGGAGGGTTAGACCGGCAGACCCTGGAAGCAAAATCGGATACCGCCCAATGGGAGTATGCGTACTGGGATTTCAGCGATAATGAAATCCGGTTAGGGGTAGGTGCTGTGGGGGTTTCTCACAGCCTGCTGGTAAACAAAGGAGGGTATCTGAAGACTACGGTGGCATGGTCGGGGAATTCTACCCGGTACACGGAAGATCAGCTGGATACGGAAAGAAACAGCAATCCGAATCTGAGAATCAGGAACAACACTTCACGGTTAGCCCTGAAAAGCTACCTGCATCAAAAACTTAATAAGCGGGTGCATGTGAGATCAGGAGTGGAAGTACAGCGTTTGTTCTACGACCTGGATCTGAGTGGCAGACCAGATAATGTACAGCCCATAACCCGTCTGGTTGATGGAAACGGGGATGCTGATTTGATCCAAACCTATGTATTGAGTGAGTATCATCTGTTGCCTTCTGTTTCCCTGGTGGGCGGGATACACACCCAATGGTTTTCTGTGAATGACGAGTTTTTGGCAGAGCCAAGAGCTTCTATAAAGATTAAGATCAACCCGGCTTCTGAATTCACCCTGGGTTACGGATTACATAGTCAGATCGAAGACCTTTCCGTTTATTTTGCGCAGCAGGGAGGAGAACGGCCGAACGAGCGCTTACAAATGGCAAAATCGCATCATTTGGTTGCCGGGTATCGCCGCAATCTGGGGCAGAACCATATGTTTAACATCGAAGTATTTGACCAGGTGTTATTTGATGTACCCGTGATTGCAGATAGCAGCTTTTCAATGCTGAATTTCCTTCAGGATTTCAATTTTAACGAGGCGTTGGTCAATGATGGACAGGGTAGAAACACCGGTCTGGAGGTGACCCTGGAGCGTTATCTGTCGGATGGATACTATTATCTGCTCACGACCACCCTGTATTCCTCCCGCTACCGGGGAGGTGACAAAGTCTGGAGAAATACCCGGTTCAACCAAAACGTGGTGGCCAATGCCCTGATTGGTAAAGAAATCATCCGGGACGAAGGGGCCAGGGTGTTTGGGGCTAATTTCAGAGGTACCTTTAGCGGGGGTGAACGGTACACACCGATCGACCTTCCATCTTCTGTACAGGCCCAGCGGGTCAGAGAGGATGGGGTTCAGGCATTCACAAATCAATTCAGTGCCAGGTTCATCGCAGACGTGAGTTTTTATCTCAGAAAAAGACACCGGAACGTAAGCACCGAATGGTCGCTGATGGTAAAGAATGTGTTCTTAGCCCAGGACTACACCTTTGATTATAACTTCAGAACGGAGCAGGTAGACCGGATCAGGGAGGGTACCATTCTGCCGATACTAAGCTGGAAGGTGGAGTTTTAGGATGGGGTGTAGATACTCCCCTATGCATGCCATTTGGTTTCTTACAATCCTTTTCTGTCATTCTGAATCTCATGAGCATGGTTTGGGCGCCACGATTCGAAGTCATACCTTCTTCAATACCTAACCAAACTCCCCACTCCATGAAGAATACACTCGCATTCATCCTATGCAGCCTGCTTTTGGGTTGTTCCGGCAAGAATGAGGCCCCAGGTACGGAAAAGAATCCCCCTTCATTCATACTGGGTAATCATCAGGATGATTATGCCATCACCTATACCATTGATGAGCAGGTGTGGCTTCAGCATCCCGAAGCTAAATACAACATTCTTGAATGGGTTCCTGAAGAGCAATATCTCATCGCTCAAAACGATTCCTCTAATGCGAGTTATGCAGGCCTGTTTACCCGGATAGATTGGATTGAGCTAAGTGGAATGCCTCCCTATGAATGGGCTTTTTGTCTGAGTTCCTATGATGCAACAAGTGTCAAGGAGGCGGCGAGCGTTACCATTGCAAACCGGGATGAGCCAAAGTCGGGTTGTAATGGATTTCCCTTTTCCCGAATGCAGCCCGCTCTCAAATGAGTACCGGCGCTTGTGATTGTTAAGACTATTGTTAGGTTGTAAAACGGGTTCGCATCATATCATCCGGATAGCCGGTTGTACGATCGCGCTTAAAGCCAGGTCTGATCACCTTTCCCATAACCGGCGTTTATTCGACTCTTAGGCTTGTTTCCGCCGAAAAGAAAATTATTCCGCATCGTTAAGATTTTTTGAGAATGACCGATAACTGAACCAAGAGCAATAATTGTAGGTGTTGCATGAATCGACGCTTTGAATCATTAAAGAATCTTAATATGTTTTCGTTAGAGCTTTTTAATGGTTTCATAGCAAAAAAAGGAAGGTACATTTATGTCTAGCATAGCCAAGAGAGTTATGATTGTCGAGGATGACATGTTATTGTCGATGGTTGAAGAAAGGTTGATCCGCCGGTTAGGTTTCGACGTTGTAGGTAAACTCACCCGTGGTGAGGACGTATCGAACAAAATTTGCGAGCACAAACCTGACATACTCATCATGGATATACAGCTGGCAGGCAAAATGGACGGAATAGACGCTGTTCGCGAGGCGCGTAAGACATACAAAAACATACCTGTTATCTTTCTGTCCGGCAGCCGAAATGTAGACCTTCTCGATCGCGCTAAACGTGTAGGGTATTCCGATTACCTGGTAAAACCGGTAAATGCGGATGACCTGGCCTCTCCATTGGCTAAAGCGGCGCGGGCTTCAGGCTCGCCCACTTTTGAGGCTGCGTAAGCACATATAATCTATCATTATTGCTCGAGCGTAATAACCACCCGACCTGTTTGTCCACCGGCTGATATTCGTTCGAGTTCATATGGGAGTTGGTCAAGAGAGATAAAGTTAGCATATCCCGATGGCAAACGGTCGGGGGTTTGTTTCGCTAAAAATCCCCACAAAACAGTGCGCAGTGGCATCTTGCAGATCGCAGAATCGATGCCCAATAAGCTTACCCCGCGAAGTATAAATGGATATATATTGGTATTCAGCTGATGTCCTAACAAGTTTCCACAGCAAGCAACGGCTCCATCCGGTTGGGATTGACGGATAATAGCATCCAGCATTGATCCGCCTACTGTATCTATAGCCCCGGCATAGATACCCGAAAGGAGCAAGCTGGGTTTTACTTGGGTTACTTCATCCCGGTTAATAACCACAGAAGCCCCAAGTTCTTTTAAAAAAGGTTCTGCCTCCATCTTCCCGGTGGCAGCAATGACGTGATATCCTGCATTAGCCAGGAAAAAAACGGCCAGACTTCCCACCCCTCCTGTAGCACCTGTAACCAGAATGGGTCCGGATTCAGGTTCAATTAGTTCACGCTGCAATCGATGGACACCATATGCGGCTGTAAAGCCTGCGGTGCCAAATATCATAGCGTCCTTTAGGGAAAGTTCATCAGGAAGGGGTACAACCCAATCGACCGGAACACGAATGTATTCAGAAAAGCCACCAAAGGAATTCGAACCCAGTTCGTAGCCGGTTACTATTACAGGCTGTCCGGGTTTAAAGGTACCGGAGGTATCTTCTGCTATTACACCGGAGGCATCAATGCCCGGGATATGAGGATAGGTTCGGGTAACCCCTTTATTCCCGAAGGCTGAAAGGGAATCTTTATAGTTCAGTGAAGAATAGCTGACTTTGATAAGCACGTCATGATCGGGGAGTACATCAAATGGAAGATCTTGTACGGACTGAGTGAAGGTTCCGTTTTTCGTTTCTTCCACCCAGAATCCACGGAAGGTTGTACTCATTTCATGATGCTTTTGATGATGCCCATCTTACCCTCATACGGCGCATAGCGAACCGGAACATCGGGCCAGAAGGGTTTTTTCATCACGCTTTTTCGATGAGAAAAGGAATCAAAACTGGCTTTTCCATGATACGAACCAAATCCACTTGCCCCTACTCCTCCAAATCCCAGGTGATGATTACCCAATTGGGCAATGGTATCGTTAATGGCTCCACCACCAAAAGAAATTTCTTCGGTTAACCGATCCTGCGTTCGTGAATCGTTTGAAAATACATAGAGTGCCAGAGGTCGGGGTTGTGCATTTACCATTTGTATGCATTCATCCAACTGTTCATAGCTCATTACCGGAAGGATGGGGCCAAAGATCTCGTCCTCCATCACCCGGTCATCCCAGGTAACATGATCCAGAACGGTTGGTGCAATATAGCACTCATCAGCTTTGGTATGCCCTCCTATCACAACCTTTTCGGGATCTATTAAGGCGGCCAGCCGGTCAAAATGCCCCTGGTTTACAATGCGTGGGTAATCCGGTGATAAGGAAGGGTCCGTGCCATACAAGGCCTCAATAGCCAGGATCAACTGTTGCACCAGTCGGTCTTTTACCGAGCGGTGAACCAATAAGTAATCAGGTGCTACACACGTTTGACCCGCATTGACGAATTTACCCCACACAATGCGCTTGGCCGTGATTTCAAGGTTTGCCGTTTCGTCAATAATACAGGGGCTTTTTCCTCCCAACTCGAGCGTGAGTGGGGTAAGATGCTCAGCAGCTGCCTTCATAACCAGTTTTCCCACCCGTGTGCTTCCGGTAAAAAAGATGTAATTGAACGGCAGGTTGAGCAAGGCTTGAGACGTTTCAACCCCACCCAGTTCTACGTGAATGTAAGAAGGGTCGAAGTAGTGACCGATAAGTTGCTTCAGTACCTCAGATGTGGCAGGTGTGAGTTCAGAAGGCTTAACCAAGGCCGTATTACCCGCTGAGATCGCACCTACCAGGGGAAGGAGCGCTAGCTGAACCGGGTAATTCCATGGGGCAATAATCAGGGCGTTGCCATACGGTTCGGTTATGATGTAATTCTTAGAGGGAAAATTAACCAGGGTAGAAGAAACGGTTTGAGGCTTTACCCATTCCTCAAGATGCTTGAGCGCGTATCCCAACTCGGTACGTACAATGCCGATTTCTGTACCATAGGTCTCAAATGGAGGCTTCTTAAAATCCGCATGTACCGCTTCAATAAGCTGCTTTTCATGGTCTATAAGCAACTGCCTCAGTGTTTTAAGCTGGGTCTTTCGAAAGGAGACTGGTCGCGTGGCACCCGATGAAAAATACCGGCGCTGTTGATCCAGTTGTTCAGAGTAGGCAGCCATAATTATTCCGTCTTACGTCCTATGAAAGTATCCATACTGCTGTACACACGAAACAGGTTTCCCGCAACAAAATCATAGATTTTTTGGGGTAGAACTCCTTTTAAGAATGGGGCAAATTTAACAATGAGTGGTTCACGTAAAATCACTTTATCGTGCTCAACCGCATCGAGTATTTTTTTGGTGATGTCATCAGGATCAAGTAACGGGGTCATAAACGGGGTGGTCACCCCGGCAAACATCCCGGTATTGATGTAACTGGGCATCACAGTCAAGACCCGTATAGGGATATCTTCTTTTTTGAACTCAAGGCGTAGGGAATCCGACCATCCCACTGCGGCCCATTTACTTGCCGCATACACCGTCATTCCTGGATTAGATGTAAGCCCCGCAGCCGATGCAATATTGATAATGTGGCCACTACCCGTCTCGATCATATCTGGAATGAATGCTTTGGCTACGAGCATCAGCCCGGTGGTATTAACACCCAGAGTGCGTTCAATATCTTCAATGGAATGTTCGGTGAAGGGTTTACCGACCACAATTCCGGCATTATTGAACAGAATGTCTACCGGACCAACATCCATGCGAACTAATTCAGCTGCCTGGCGAACGTCACCGGTACTCGAAACATCCACGATCTGAGTCGTTACTTCAAATCCTTCCTTTTGAAGATGTGCGGCAGCGGTTATCAGTTTATCCTCATTAATATCCCAAAGAATGAGGTGTTTTGCACCACGGACCAGTGCTTGTCTACCCATTTTTAATCCAATGCCACTAGCGCCGCCTGTGACCAATACGGTTTTATTTTTAAAACTTCCCATAAAGCAACTTATATTGAGTTTAAGGTACACTGTTCCAACCGTAAACAAAAAACCGCTTTTTTAAGGTGTTAATGATCAGGAAATAGCTCAGAACACCTGTACGATGTGCATCCGGTACCCAGGCTCTTTTGTGCATCACGTAAGCTCTAATCACAAAACAAACCGATATGAAGACCATAGCATGTTATGTATGTTTGATTTGCTCATGTGTAAGTAGTCCGGTTCTGTCTCAAACGCAGTATCTGGTCACGTTATTGGGGAACGATACGCTTGCCGTTGAATCGTTCGAAAAAACAGATGATGGTATCCGGGCTAACGTGATATTGAGAAGCCCCCGAACCCGCTTTCTGTCGTATAATCTGGATATGGATGAGAACGGAAACCTCACTTCATATACCGCAGAAGCGTATGAGGATGCCCGCTTCGAAACCGGCGCCTCCAATCTGATGAGCGTACGTTTAAAAGGGGGTGCTTATGAAGTTGGGATGAATCGCAGAGGAGAATGGACAACCCTCCAGCTGGACTATGAACCCGGAATCTTGCCTTTCATTGACATGGTACACTGGCCATTTGAACTGGCGTTTAACCGGGCCATGAAATCCGGTCAGGATTCGGTATCTCAACCACTTCTTACCGGGTCCAGAACCCGGCCCTTTATCATAGCTAAAATCGAGGCCGATTCACTTACGATCCGGCATCCATCCCGGGGTGTGATGGGGGTTAAGTTAAATGAGCAAGGGGATATCCTCAGGCTGGATGCTTCTCAAACCACCCGAAAACTAACTGTAAAAAGAGTTGCTGAACTGGATATGGCATCCATTGGAAGCCGGTTTGCTGCATTAGATGCCGGTGGCAAGTCGTTTGGCGGACTATCCGGAGCTGTTGAGGAACGCTTTGCCTTTAATGGCGGAGAGTATACGGTTAGCTATGGCTCACCCTCAAAAAGAGGGAGGACTATTTTTGGGGGTATTGTGCCCTGGGGCCAGCGCTGGCGAACCGGAGCCAACCGGGCCACACATTTTTCCACTTCAAAAGACCTTATGATTGGGAGCCTGGAAGTGCCGGCTGGTGAATATACCCTGTTTACGATTCCTGAATCTTCCGGCGGCACGTTGATTATCAATACCCAAACCGGGCAGAATGGGAGAACATACGATAAAGCCCGTGACCTGGGACGTGTTACGATGATGCTATCCGAGCAGGATGAGGTTGTTGAAGCATTCACAATTACCGTTGAAGAAACAGAATCGGGTGGAGTGATTAACCTGAAATGGGATCAGGCTATATTCAGTATACCCTTCCGATTTAAGGAATAAACGTGATATCGTAAGACGGGTAAGGTCCCATTTTAACAAAGTGGGACATTCTTTACTTTTGAACAATGACGTTAGATTTATTTGAAGGCACATCCCAAACCCAAAAAGAGCGGATAAACAAGGCTATTGGAGAGCTTCCGCCGCATGAACCCGGGGTGTACACTATGTTCGATTCCAGCGACCGTGTGCTGTATGTTGGAAAAGCCAAAGACCTGCAAAAGAGGGTTACATCTTACCGATACACATCGTCCCGAAAAGTGCAACGGATGATAGCCCATGTATCCCGGATCAGCTATGAAATCTGTAAGACCGAAACGGATGCTATTTTGCTGGAGAATTTACTGATACGCTCCATGCGCCCTCCGTTTAATGTGGCAAACAAAAAGCCCGAGACGTATTACTACATTTCAACGAAGCGATCGGGGTACGATCGGGAGTTCCGGCTTTCGATGCGCCCGTTTGATGATTATTCCGAAACATTCGGTTGTTTTAAAGGCCATCTAAAAACCCGAAGGGGATTAGGAGCACTGCTCCGACTGCTATGGCTTTATCATAAGCCGGTTTCCTCAGCAGCATATCTTCCCAGTCAATTATTGAAACGGATTACCCCCATGCGGTTTCAGCTGCGGATGGAGGAGAAATGCCTGGAAGAAACGCATGCTCTCTTAAAGGGTACATCAACGGATATATTAGATCGGTTGCAGCACACGGTACAAGAACAACAATTCGTAGACCGGTTTACCAGAAACTATTTTGACCAGGAACTGGAGTTACTCGGGCAATTTTACATACTGGGTCCGAACCGAAATGCAATGTTGAAAGATCAGCTGGGTCTGGACGGTCATATCATTCACCAACAGGAACTGGACGATTACCTGGCCATGGTATAAGCATCCACGAGAAGGCCGGCAAGTCGGGCAGCCGCTTCAGGATGGCGTCGGAACCACAACTCGGGTTCAATCAATTCCAGCTCCCCGATGGCAGGCTTGCCCTCCAGATCGTATACCATATCAACCCGCGCATAATAAGGGTGTGGATCGCATACGGAAATAGCCTTAACAGCAAATGCTATCTCATCAGGAGTGGGAGTATACTCATGTAAGGTGCCTCCAAAATCGTCCTGCACACGGAAATCGCCGGGTTTTACTTTTTTGAGTACAGCGTGAGAATAGCTTCCTCCAATCATGACTATAGAAACTTCTCCTTTCTCAACGATAGATGGCAAAAAGGGCTGTAGTAAAAAATCTTCGTATGGAACAAGCTTTTCAAAGATCGGGCGGACTTCATCCAGGCTTTCAGAGTCGATTTTATATGTATGGCGGGCTGTTCCTGCTACAGTAGGTTTCAGGATCGATGTGTTCCACCCGGTGTTCTTAACAATCTGATCCAGAGATTGGGTTTCGCCTTTTTTGATGATGCGCGTCTCCGGGATATTGATTCCACGTTCTTTCAAATCGGCCAGGTAGTGCTTATCCATATTCCACTGAACCAACCGGGCAGGGTTAACAAAATGAATATGGCTGGAAGTCCGCTCCAGCCAACCCCGGAATTCCTCATAATGATAAAAGTAATCCCATGTGGTTCTGAATATAGCACAACGGGCAGTATTCCAGTCCACATTCGGATTTCTCCAGTCCACCCGGTTTACGGTGGCTCCTTTTGCCTCCAGCGCTTCTTTAAGAATCCGGTCTTCGGTAAGGATGTTTTGAGTATATCCATCCGGTTTTTCCGGGCGGTCGTAACGGGCCTCCGTCAGAATGGTGAAATCATAGATCATTGGCGAAAGATTAGGTATGGATACCGTGTTAAACTATCTGGGTGTCTAAGGTATCGATTGCACTTTTATCTTGACACAAAAGTGCGAAAAGATCAAGAAAACCCTGCCTACCGGACAGGCAGGCTAAACTCCTCGTTTCGGATTTGTTGTAGTTACTTTGATCTGATGATAGGCCGAAACTCGTCAAACAGTAGGTTTTCGGTTGGACTCAAATATTTCAATAACGACATATAAAACAGGGTATTAAACGGGCGGGCAGTGAGTTGAAACCCCAGCTTCTCTTCATAGAAATGAATGCCGGTTTAATCAGATGCTTTTAACCGGCTACTGTACTTGTTGTATAAGAAGGAGAATATGAGCAGTAAAAGACCGAGCACCACAAGCACAACCGTTTTGGCAATGGCAGTAAGGTTCGCTAAATCATATAAAAACAACTTACCAAGGGTAATCGCAAAAAGTGCCATAGCGGTGTATCGCAAGATGGCTTTATTTCGGAAAATGCCGATGATAACCAGAATCAGGGCATAGGTGCCCCATAAAATGCTCAGTGCTAACTCATAGGCGTTATCATACCCTGCCACAGAGAGCCAATGGATGAGCTCCGCACTTAAAAGCCAAAGGATCAGACCGCTCGTAATGGGAAGAATGGCCGATTTAAATGATTCTTTTGGATGGTTTTGGAAGGTGCGGAGCACGTGCTTAAGCAGAAAAACATAGGGAATCAGGATGATATACCGGATCAAAAGAAGAAAAACTCCCCTGTAATAAAATTCGGATTGGTCCTGGCTTAAAAAGAGATCCCGCAAGTCTTTAAATACATATAGTGTGCTCGATAATACGTAGAGGCTGAGAAAGGCAAACGCAACCAACAACGTATTCTGAACGTGCTTGCTGCGTATGAATCGCTCATTTAATAACAGTAAAACATAGATATACGCTAAGCTGAACAGCGTTCGGGCCACGTTTCCATACCATGTAATAGCCCGGTTGGTATAAGTACGTTCAATATTAGTAGTATCTACATTCACCGTTGCGACAACTTCAGATGCGATATACCATAACCGGAATACGGAGTTAAGTTCAGACATCAGCAAAACGTAGATCCATATTCCCAGGCACCAGCTAAAAAGGATACGTGCCCGGGTATGTTCAATCCGGTTGAAGAACGCATCGTCTTTATGTGCTCTTATCTGGTAAACTACCCAGCCTACTACTCCGAAACTCAGGAGCGACGTAAAGAATAGGATATGTACAAACGGAGAAGGTTCATGCGAAGAGAGTACATAATGGTCTGCGTATTGAAAAAGTAACAATACCAGTGACAGGGTTATGATGATGTAAGCATAGAGGAAAAACAGTCGCTCTTTAGCTCTTGAGCCGAACCAAAACAAAAAAGCGCCCTCTATACACCAAACGGCAATGACGGTTTTCAGTGAAAACTCAATGGGTACTGCCAGGGTTATAATGCCTACGGCTAGACCTTTAATGAATAATAAGAGTAAGGGGTGTTTTTCAACCTTAAATACCTGCAGAAGACCATAAAATCCAAAAAGAGAAAGCCCGATAAGGGCTACAAACACTCCTCTGAAATCCTGTACATAACTATTCTCGCCCAGCATAAATAACCCAACAAACAGATATAGGAATACAGCAGAAAGCAAGGAGAAAAAATCTACTGCATCTGGTTCAATCTCTCTGAACAGCTTATAAGCCAGCCCGTAGCAAATGAATGTAATGTAATTAACGGATGAAAAGATAAACCCCGTGGTTAACCCGGTTTCATACTGATATTGGTTAAATAACCAGGCCAGGAATATGCCCGATGTAAATACAAATGCGGTGCTGTAGACCAGTCTCCAATACTTGTATACCCCGATATACAGTAATCCAATGTTGATGACAGAAACGTAGCTGAAAAGCACCGTGGCACTTTCTGACTCTGTTGAAATTAAAAAGGGCACCGCATAAGCTCCTACCATGCCCAGCAAAGCAATGACCAGGGCGTTATACCAAAGAGCAAGGATAGCAGCCAATACCGTGAACCCTACCATTAAGGCAAAGGTGGGTATGGCTGGAATGAACCCGTAAAAGCTATGAGCAAAAAACGTGATGAAGTAAAAAATGGAAACGGAACCACTAAAGAGTACAGCACTGAATTTGAAATAGTTTGCACGGAGGTAGTAGGCTGTACCGGCAAGAATTGCTCCTGCAATATAACCGAGGATAATCCGGAGGAGGGGGCTGATTAACTCATGTTCAATGGCATAATTAGCGCCAAATCCTACACCAAGCACCATCACGAGTATCCCAATCTTGTTAATCAGGTTTTCGCCAATAAACCGCTCTAACGAAGCCCGGTCTGTGAAGGAAAAGAACGAAGAGCCTGACGAGGGCGATGGTGTTGCTGGTTGGGCAGTCGCGGCGGGGTTATCAACCACATGCTGTGAAGGTGATGAATTCGCAATATCTTCTGTTGTTGGGACTTCCGATTGAACAGAGTACTCCTCTTTTTCCTGGTCCAGGAGAGACGTCTCTCCCTGTTTTTCTTTTAAAGAGGCAATTTGCTTCTTTAACTGCACACTTTCGGATTGCAGGTCTTCCAGCAAGTCCGAAAAAACCTGAATCTTGCTCTCCAGTCTTTTTATATCATCACCAGTGCCCATAAGAAATGAGATTATATATTGTTTATCTGGTCTTTTGAAATCCCAAAATATCCGGTTTCTGTGGTATCGATTGCACTTTTATCTTGATGCCCCGATCTGCATCGGGTCGGAAAGATCAAGAAAACCGAAACTCGTCAAACAGTAGGTTTTCAGTTGGATTCAAATCTTTCAATAACGACACATAAAACAATGTATTAAGCTGGATGGGCAGTGAGTTGAAACCCCAGCTGTCCTTAGCTTAATCATTTCAGATCCAGTACAAGAGCCGTTTTACCGGCTACTTCAATATCCTTTGTTAGATCAACGGTTGTTTTGTTGATCACATCCTTTCCTGAGCTAAATCCATCCAGTATTTCTCCAAGGATACTTCTTGGTACAGTTTGAGCATCCTCATGTGCGTTTATCACCACCATGACGGTTTGTTCTTCATGAACCCGGAAATAGACGTATACATTGTTTTGGGGTACAAAATGAACCAGTTTACCCTCATGAATAGCGGGTGAATTCTTGCGCCAGTGGTTTAGCGTTTTCGTGTATTCGAAGATCTCATTTTCCTTACCGGTTCGGCCTTCTTCAGTAAATACAGAACGTTCGTCACTGGCCCATCCGCCCGGCATATTTGGTCTGCGGTACTCATCATCGCCGCCCCGGAATTCGTGACCCATCATTAATTCTGTACCATAGTACACCTGGGGGATACCACGGGTGGTCATCAGGAATGCATAAGCCATTTTAAATTTATGCTCGTCTTTACCGAGACGCTCAAAAATGCGATCCATATCGTGATTATCCATAAAAATCACGTTCAACATGGGATCGTCGTACAGGAAGTCATTACCCAGGAGGTTCCAGATTTGGGCCATTCCATTATCCCAACCGAAGTTTTCATTCAGAGCACGATCAATAGTTTGAGCCAGTGGGAAATCGGTAATACTAGGTAAATGGGATTGGTAACCATCGTTCTTATTTCCTAAATCATATTGCCAATACGATTCGGGCCCCGGGAAATTAAGCCAGGCTTCTCCAACAATGTTAAAATTGGGATAAGCGGTAAGCACTTCATCTGCCCATCGGGCCATGTACTCTTGATTTGGGAACACATAGGTGTCCATGCGAATGCCGTCAATTCCGGAGAACTCAATCCACCAAATGGTATTCTGTATCAGGTAATCGGCAAGCAGAGGATTTGATTGATTCAGATCCGGCATCTCTTTCACAAACCATCCTTTCTCCAGCTTGTTTTTGTCAAACTCGGAGGCATATGGATCGGAGGCAACCGGACCCCGGTAACTTGTTTGTCCATACTGTTCCCAGCTGTGTACCCAATCTGCGGTAGGTAAATCCTTCATCCACCAGTGCTGATCACCAATATGATTATGAATCATGTCCATGATCACTTTCATATCTTCGGCATGAGCGGCATCAATCAGTGCTTTATACTCGTTGTTCGAGCCAAACCTGCGATCCACCCGATACATATCCGTAGCGGCATAACCGTGATACCCTCCATATTCAGGAGTCATATCATTTTCAAAGATGGGCATTAACCAAATAGCGGTCATTCCCTGTTCTTTGATATAATCCAGGTGATCCATTACGCCCTGAAGATCTCCACCCTGGCGGCGTCTTGGGTCTGATACATCTGCCGTTTCCAGCATACCTTCAACAGAGTCGTTATCCGGATTACCATTCGCAAACCGATCCGGCATCATGAGATAAATCAAATCGGAGGCATCAAAGCCCTGATGTTTCCCCTCATCCGATTCCCGCTTTTTAAGCTCGTAGTTCAGTGTGATCGTCTCACGTCCTTTTTGTAAGGTGATGGGAACAGATTGTGGTTGCACGGAAGCATCGATATCCAGATACAGAAACAGGTAGTTGGGAGAATCAACAGCTAATTGGCGGGAAATGTGCACACCAGGAACATTAAGGGAAGCTTTGTACGAACCGATGTTTGTTCCATAAAGCTGAATCTGTAACTCCTGAACCGGCATTTCGATCCACCAGAACGGAGGCTCTACGCGTTCGATGGGGTTGGGATACTGTGCATTAACCGAAGCCGAAAGACAAAAAATGAGAGTAAAGAAAGTCGCGAGTAGTTTCATCCTGATTATATTGAGTTGGCGAAATCTACCAAACCCTGCTATTTAAAACTTCATGTTTTGTGTATATAAACCTCGGTTTGATAGGCAGAATATGCGATGGTAAAATAATCTGATTTATTGCATCCTCATCTTTTTAACCACAATACCACATGATGCGGATTCTTCTTTACACAAGTGTACTAAGTATGATGGTTTTTACGGGATGTTCTGATTCCGTAAGCAATGATACCTCCTTTCCGGAGGAGCTGGGTGAAGCTGAAAAAAGAATACTGGAAGCTGATCAAACGTTTGGGGTGAATATCTTTAAAGACGTTGTGGAAATGGAAGCGGATCAGGAAAATGTATTCGTTTCACCGTTAAGCCTTTCTATGGCGTTGGGTATGACGATGAATGGAGCGCGAGGTCAAACATTCTCCGAAATGCAGCAAACCCTGGGCTTTGGTGAGTTAACTCAATCGGAAATAAATGAAGGTTACCAGGGACTGGATGACTTTTTAACCTCTGTTGATGAACAGGTTCAGCTAGGGATAGCAAATTCCGTTTGGAGTAAGCAGGGATTTCCTATTGAAGAACCGTTTATCAATGATCTGAATACCTTTTTTGGTGCTGAAGCTCATGAAATGGACTTCAATGATCCACAAACGGTTGAAGCGATTAACCAGTGGGCTGCTGATAAAACCAATGATCGTATCCTGAGAGTGCTGGAGCGTATTCCGCCGGAGATGCGGCTGTATCTGATTAATGCGGTCTTTTTTAAAGCGGATTGGGATACCCAGTTCGATCCCGATTTTACAACAGAGGTAACCTTCTATACCGATGATGGAGGGGAACCTCAGATCGATATGATGAATACCAGCAACACGTTTAACTACCTGGAACAGGATCGGTTTCAAATGGTGGACTTACCGTATGGGAATGGCAGTTTCAGCATGTCGCTGATTTTGCCTAAAAAAGAGGAGGAAAGCCTGGATGCGTTTATTGCGGAAGAGGTAACAGCAGGTTCGGTACAAGACTGGATATCGCAAATGGATACGACCATGGTCCTGGTTGGGTTACCCAAGTTTGAACTTTCTTACAAAACAAAGGGATCAACTCTTCCGACCTCTCTTTCGGAGATGGGTATGCCAACAGCTTTTACCCCACGAGCAGACTTCACCGGAATCAATCCACAGGGAGAACTTCTGATTTCATCAGTAGATCAGCATACCTTTCTGAAAGTGGATGAAGAAGGAAGCGAAGCAGCGGCCGTAACCGTAATTGGTGTTGGTGTTACTTCCATTGGCCCCAGTTATCCCTCTGTATACCTCAATCGGCCATTTCTCTTGTTAATACGCGAACAGCAAACAGGTACCATTTTATTTATGGGTAAAATTGGTAATCCCGCAGCGGAGTAACTCTTTGCAAAAGCCGGACAAGAAGCTAAAGTAGAATTCTTGTCCGGTTTAATGTTCTGATTCTGATTGATAACCAACCGTGAGTACAGGCCTGACTTTAATCAGGTTACTCACTTTTCAGACTTTCCACTGGATTTACCGTTGCCGCTTTGAACGATTTATAGCTTACTGTAAGCAATGCAATGCCGAATGAAGCGACACCCATCCCGATGAAGATCATAGGGCCGACCGATATTTTGTACGCAAAATTTTCCAACCACTGATTGGCAATGTACCATCCTATGGGAATGGAAATGATAAAGCTGATGCCTACTAGCTGAACAAAACTCTTATTTAATAGCCCCATAATCTGGAATACGCTTGCTCCAAGCGTTTTTCGTATTCCGACTTCTTTCGTTCGTCGCTCCATCATGAAAGAGGCCAGGCCAAACAAACCAAGGCAGGCTATGAACAAAGCCAACAGGGTGAATTTGTTTAACACGCTACCTAATCGAAGCTCGGTTTCATACAGGCTGTTGAACGCATCATCCAGGAAAGCATACTCAAACGGGTAATTAGGAGAAAAAGCGTTGATTTCTTTTTCCACAAAGGCCAGTGTTTCAGAAAGGTTTTCGGGGTCAATCTTTAACAACATGTGGTTATGATCTTCCTGGGGGTCATGCCGGAGCAAAAGAGGGGCCATCTCGGCATGATAGCTCAGGAAATTAAAGTCTTCAACCACACCAATGATCTTACCCTCTCTTCCCCAAAACGTTACGTCTTTATCTACCGCCTCTTCCATAGTCCAGCCCACACTGGCAACAAAGTGGCTGTTAATAATGAAATGATTGGAAGAATCGGTATCCATTTCTGCATTGTAGCTTCTTCCTGCAACCATTTCTATACCAAGCATTTCCAGGTAATTCAGGTTCACAGAACCGTTAAAGGTGTCGAAATCGAGATCTTCGGGTTTTCCATCCCAGGTGATTCCACTGGTCTGGCCATCAATTTCTGTGGGTAATTTCGATCCGGAAGAAACATCCAGGATATATGCATTGGACTCAAAGCGCTGATTCAGCACATCAAACTGCGTCATTAACTCCGGATCCATAACTTTTACCGCCAGTATTTGATCTCGGCTGAAACCGGAATCCCGGGTTTGTATAAAGTCCATTTGAAGGAAAATGACTAATGAAGAGAGAATCAGAATATTGGTGATGGCAAATTGAGCAATGACCAGTACATGCTGCAGTCTCTGATTCATTTTCCCTCCTTTAATTACATTTTTAAAGATACCAATAGGAGTTAACCTGGAGAGAAAGAGGGCCGGATAACTACCGGATGTGATCCCAACAATCACACCGATAAGAAGAAAAGCCAACCAAAAGGTGATGGAGTTAAAAAACTGGAGTTCAATGCGTTCCCCCATCATACCGGAAAAATAAGGAAAGGCAACCCATACAATGATTAAGGCCAGTCCAATCGCAAAAAAGGAAAAAACCATAGACTCTGATATAAACTGCATGGAGATATTCGAAGAAAAGGCACCATTCACTTTTCGTACACCCACTTCTTTCGCCCTGGTCATAGATCGGGCGGTGGAAAGATTCATATAGTTAATGCTCGCTACGATTAGAATGATCAGGGCAATGCCAGACAACATGTACAGATATAGCCTGCTACCCACGGGGCCGGGATTGAAATTGATCGCCGAGGAATTGAGATACACGTCTGTCAGATGCTGAAGCTTGTAAATAGGAAGCCGTTCTTCCGGTTTTTTGGCGTAATAGCTAGACGTTAATAGCTGGGCATCCGAAATGCCTTTTATCTTTGACTCTATTTCCGGAATCGTGTTTGTTCCATCCAATCGCAAATAGGTATGGGTGTTATTGTTAAACCAAAACGTACGATCCCGCTCGAAACGTGGTAAGGCATCAATCAGTGCGATATAATCAAATTGGATATGGCTGTTGGAAGGCTGGTTTTTCAGGACTCCGGTTACGGTGAATAACTCAGCTTCATCTTTACCATCGATGGTCATGGTTAGAGCCTCGCCGAACGGGTTTCGATCACCAAAATATTTCTTCGCCATGGATTCCGTAAGTACAATTGAAGTAGGGCTTTGCAGCGCCTGTTCCGGGCTTCCGGATATCCAATCGTGTGAAAAAATCTCAAAAAAGTGTTGTTCGGCAAACAAGCCTTCTTCAAAAAAGGACCCGCCGTTCTTATTAATCAAACCAGATGCCATTTCGAATGTGGTTGATACCTCTACTCCGGCAAAATCTTTGTTGAGTTCATAGGTTAAGGGCATGGGATTAACCGCATAGAAACTTGTGCCCAGATACGAACTACCGGGAACATCCCGAATGAGGCGATACGTAGAGTCTGCATGATCGTGGTAGGAGTCATAGCTCATCTCATGAACCACAAAAAGACCAATCAGAAGGAAACAGGATAAGCCTGTGGCCAGTCCAATAATGTTTATAGAGGAGTACCCTTTATACTTAAGAATATTTCGGGCTGCAATCTTGAGATAGTTTTTAAACATGATGGAGGTCCAGAGGAGTTTATGTATGATTTTTGATGGGGTATAGCGTATCACCTGGCGCCAGTACCAGGCATTGGCTTTAGCCTTTCCCTCTTTTTCGCAGAGGGTCGCATAATATTCCTGAAGGTCGCCCAGCATGGTTTTCCACACATCATCGTACAAAACCCGGCTGAGGAGCCGTTCTGCTAGTTTAGGTGGTCTTTGCGGATGCTTATTACTCACTTCTCAAACTATTTACAGGGTTAGTCAATGCTGTTTTTACAGACTTAAAACTCACGGTAAGCAGGGCAATAGCAATGGTAACGCAGATGGAGATCACAAAAATGCCGGCTCCTAAATCCACTTTATAGGCAAAATCAGAGAGCCACCAACCGGCTGCATACCATCCGAGTGGTACCGAGATGAAAAAGCTGAGGGTTATAATTTTCAAAAGGTCCCGGTTCAGTAAGGCCACGATCTGTAAAGCACTGGCACCAAGAATTTTTCGTACCCCGATTTCTTTGGTGCGCTGTTCCACAACAAACGTGAATAACCCGAATAACCCGATACAGGCTATGAATAAAGCAAGCAACGCAGCGCTGTTAAACATGCTGCCCAGCCGGACTTCATCACGGTACAGGTTTTCGTAATAACTGTCCAAAAACGTGTAGTTAAAAGGAAAACCAGGCGAAAAATGGGCCATACGTTCTTCGAGGAAGGCGATGGTTTCCGGTATGTTTTGCCCGCTTATTTTAACATGCATCAGGCGCTGCTGAAAATCAGGCATTAATGCCAGGATAAGAGGATCTATTTCCCGGTGTAGCGACATGAAATTGAAGTCTTCCATGATGCCAGCTATTTCTCCGGGCATTCCCCATACCGAAAAGCTTTTACCAATGGCTTCTTCTTTGGTCCAGCCTAAATTTCTGAGCGCCGTGGTGTTTAAAATGAATTGAGTGCGTTCGGGGATGTAGGTGTCCTCATTAAAGGGACTTCCAGCCACGATGTCGATATCCAGGAGTTCTGTAAAGTTGAAATTAGCGGGCTGTACAAACGATACATACTCCAGGTCTTCTGGCTTGCCTTCCCAATCTACTCCCGTGGTTCTGCTGCTTATGTTTGATGGAGAATACCGTGAGGAAGTAACTCCCAGGATGTTTGAATTGCGTGATAGTTCCTGTGAAACGGTTTTGAAATCTTCCCAGAACCCGGGATCATCAGAAGTAATAGAAATGATTTGATCCCTGTTATATCCCGTATCCGTTGTCTGGATATAGTTTAGCTGACGGGAAACCACCAAGGTGCCAATAATCAAAAACGACGTAATCGAAAATTGGAGAGTTACCAATGCGTTCCGAACAAAGGTGCCGCTTCCGGCAGACGTCACCCGTCCTTTTAACACGTTGATTGGATTGAATGAAGAGAGGAAGAAAGCCGGATAACTTCCGGATAGAATGCCCAGCACCAGGCTTCCGCTTATCATCAGAAACCAGAAGTTATAGCTGGCAAAAATCTGGGAGGACAGGTTGCGGTTAACCAGTTCTCCGAAGTGAGGGAGGAACAGAACAATGGTGATAAAAGCCAGAATCACACTCACTAAGGAGATGGCAACCGCCTCTGAAATGAACTGGGTGATCAGATTGGAGCGAAAAGCCCCGATCGTTTTTCTAACCCCTACTTCTTTACTGCGCGTTAAGGAACGTGCCGTGCAGAGATTCATATAATTCACCGAAGCAATTAATAGAATGATGATCCCGATTACCGAAAACATCGTTATGAAACGAAGACTTCCGGTTGTTCCGGCATTGAAGTTTATGTGTGCCGATTTAAGGTGTATATCCCCGATGGGTTGCAGGTAATAGCTCGGAATGAAATCGGGGTTGGCCTGATAATACTCGTTTTCACCGAAAAAGGGAGCAATGGATTCTGCAATTTTAGCTTCTACTTCCTCAACATTGGCGTCGTCCCGAAGGGTGATAAACGTATGTTCGTTGGTGTTTGCCCATTCCTTGTAATTGTAGTCGTAGTACAATCCGGACCGATGGTTGAGCACATAAGAAAAAGAGAGGTGAGAATGTTCTGGTGGATTCTCAATAACACCGGTTATGGTTTTCACCATATCATCACGATAGGAAAACTTAAGGGTGATCACCTCTCCAACCGGGTTTTTATCTCCAAAAAACTGTTCAGCAACCGATCGGGTCAACACCATAGACGCGGGGTCGGTGATTGCTTCAGAAGGAGTGCCATAGATCCAGCTATACGTGAATACGTCGAAGAAATCGCCATCTACGCTAATCCCGGTTTCGATAGAGGAATTACCTTCTGCCTGGAGTAGGGTTTGGGATGGAGAATAATAAGCGGCGGCCTCCACCTCAGGAATTTGGTCTTTAAGTGTTTCTGCCATTGCCGTTGGAGTTAACGCAAACCAATCGGAACCCAGATAATCCTGACCCGGTGAGTAACGGATTACCCGGTACGTATCGTCACTATTCTCATGAAAGGTGTCGTAGCTAAGTTCATATTGAACAAAAAGGGCAATGAGCGTGAAACTGGCTAAGCCGATAGCTAATCCCAGGATATTGATTACCGAATAGGATTTATGCTTGAACAGGTTACGGAAGGATATTTTTAAGTAGTTGAGAAACATTTCCACACTCCATATGAGTTTATGTATGACTTTCGATGGGGCATACCGGATCACTTGTCGCCAGTACCAGGCGTCAGCCTTGGCTTTACCTTCTTCTTCACGGATGGCTGCATAATATTCATGAAGGTCGCCCATCATGGACTTCCAGATATCGTCATAGAGTACATAGCTGAGTAGTTTCTCAGCTATTTTTGGGGGTTTAAGGTTAGGCTGACTACTCACTGCGCAAGCTATTAACAGGGTTGGCAGTCGCCGTTTTCATGGATTTATAGCTGACTGTAAGTAGTGCTACCGCAATGGCTATCGCTATGGAACCGATGAATATTCCAGGGCCTAACTCAATTTTGTAGGCAAAATCCTGCAGCCAGCTATTCATAGCATACCAGCCAATTGGAATGGCAATCAAAAAACTAAGCCCGATCAGTTTTAAAAAGTCCTTATTCACATGGGTCAGAATCTGTACCACGTTGGCTCCCAGCACTTTTCGGATGCCAATTTCTTTCGATCGTTGTTCCATCATGAACGAGGCCAGTCCAAATAACCCAATACAGGCGATGAATAACGCCAATACGGTAAAAGCGTTGAGCAGTGTACCCAGGTTCAGATCGGTTTTATACATGTTGTCGAAGGCATCATCCAGGAAAGCATACTCAAAGGGGTAGTCTGGTGAAAACTGCTTTAACTGAGCCTCAACAAAAGCAACGGTTTCCTGTAGATTATCCGGTCGTACTTTCATGACCAGATAATTGACATCGTGAGGTTGGGCAAAGCCGACTAACAGTGCTTCCTGTCGAAGACGAAACGAAAGAAAGCTGAAATCTTTAATCACACCGATTACTTCGCCCTCCTTGTTCCATTTCTTCATCTTGGTGCCCAGTACCTCTTCCGGAGTGAAGCCCATCTGCGTAACGGCAGATTCATTCAGGATAAACGCATCGGTTTTATCCGTAGAGAAATCCTCTGAAAAAAATCTTCCGGCTACCAGTTCGATATCCATCATTTCATAAAAGTCGTAATGAATATTGTGGAGATAGAACTTTACGCGCTCTTCTTTACCGGGCCACTGAATACCGGAAGTACTGCTCTCCACATTATTGGGTAAATCATTCCCGGTGGAAACCTGAAGAATGTTCGAATTCCGCCTCAGATTCTGAGCCAGCGTTTCATATTGTTTTCCAACCGATTCGTCCTGGATTTGAACCGTTAAAATCTGATCGCGGGTGTATCCTACATCTGTGGTCCGGATGTAATCCAGCTGTTGGAAAATAACGATAGAACTGATGATCAATACCGTGGTGATTGCAAATTGCCCGGTAACCAGGGCATTGCGCATCCATACATTTCCTTTACCCCCTTTAGTCAGGTTTTTGAAGATGCCAGAAGGACGTAACGAAGACATATAAAAAGCCGGATAACTTCCTGCAATCAAACCAACCAAAAGGCTGATTCCTAATACAGAGAGCCAGAATTCAATGGTCATAAAAAACCCTATCCCGATATCCCGGCTAACGAGTTCGGCAAAGGGTGGGAAGAACACGCGCACTAATAAGATGGCTAAGCCAATACTGAGCACGGAAAGTAAAACGGCCTCCGATATAAACTGCATGATCAGGTTAGAACGTAAGGCTCCAATTACCTTTCGTACCCCAATCTCCTTGGCCCTCATAATAGCCCTGGCAGTGGCCAGGTTCATGTAATTTACGCAGGCAATGAGCAAAATGATGAACCCGATCAATGACAACGTGTACACATACTTGATATCGCCAAGGTTCATGCCACGATTATGATTAATGTGCATAGACTTTAAGTGCACGTCCAAAAGGGGTTGAAGTCCTATTCCGGGTAGTTTATCCGGATTCTTTTTATAGTATGCACGGGTCATCATTTGGGCATTATAGTATGTCGTTAGTTTTTCGCGTAACCCGTTATTCAGTTTTGCCTGTTCACCCAGCTTCACATAGGTAAAATATCCATTACTATCCCAATGGCCGGCATTCCCTTCGTGCCACACGCTGGCTTTTTCATTGGCTACATAGGAGAAATGTAAATGGGATGTAGTAGGCAGGTCTTCAATGACTCCCGTTATGATCTTTTCTTTGGTTTCTGTCTCATATACCGGGATGATGCCCAGTAACTCCCCAACCGGATTCTTATTTCCAAAGAGTTTCTCAGACAGAGAACGGGTAAGGATGATGGAAGACGGATCATCTAATGCTATATCAGGGTTTCCGTGAATCCAGTCATAAGAGAAGGTTTCAAAAAATTCGCCACCAACATACAACCCATCTTCATAAAAGGATTCTGTTTCAGATTTTATCATTCCGTTAGTAGGACTTACATAGGTGGTATGCTCGAACTCGGGGAAGTTTTCTTTTAAACCGCTATGCATAGGCATAGGTGTTACGCCAACCCAGTTATTACCCTGATGTGCCGTTGCATCCCGTTTGATTGCCCGGAATATGCGATCGGTGTCCTCAAAGTGTTTGTCGTAGCTCAGTTCATGATGCACAAAAAGACCGATCAGTAAAAAACTTGCCAGGCCGATTGCAAGACCCGAAATGTTGATAAAAGAATAGCTTTTGTTATTCCAGAGTCTCCTGGACGAGATTTTTAGATAATTAATAAACATTTGAATGGTCCAGATGTATTTATGAATGAGTTTAGAAGGGGTATACCGGATTACCTGGCTCCAGTACCACAGGTCAGCCCGGGTTTTGCTTTCTGTTTCCCGAAGCATGCAATAGTACTCGTAGAGATCGCCCAGCATGGATTTCCAGACATCGTCGTAGAGGACATATTCCAGGATTTTTTCTGCAAGTCTCGGAGGTCGATAGGGCATATCAGCTCCATCCAAACATCAATTGAGGAACTCCCTGCCAGAAGGTCTGTTGCACCTGATAGATCTCCTGGAGTGCATTTTTGCCCGCATCGGTTAAGGAGTAAATTCGCTTATGTCGCCCTCCCCGTTCGGGCGTGGATTCTGAAAAGTGGGAGGTTATTAACCGTCTTTTTTCCAATCGCTCGAGCGGCATGTAAATCGCGCCCAGCGAATATTCCTTCCCGGTAATTTCAATGAGTTTTTCCCGGATGGGAATGCTATAAGCATCTTGTTGGAGTTTCCAGACGGAGAGGAGAATAAACTCCTCTGTACGGGTCAATAACTTCATAAAACCAATTCTTATTTTTTGAAACTAATGGCGATACTAACAAAAAAAGTATTTGTTTCAAATTTTTAGAATTGGATTCTAAAAAAACCTTCCGGATACGAAATCGGACCTAATTCACCGTCTTCTTCCTGAAAAATTGGTTACGTGCCCGGTACTGGCTTACAGATAACCCGACAATATTTCCTTGTTCATCTCTTTTGAATTCCACCGAATTGGTGTACCACATTGATCCTGAAAAATCATCATTCCAGGCTTGCTGTAACGGAATGTCTCCATGATGGAAATTCCATAGCTTCAGTTCTCCCTGATCATACATCACGGTATATGAGGTGTTTAGTTCACTGCTTATATATTCTCCCTCATACTCTGTTCCATTTGTTAAAGAAGCCTCTGTCTCAGCACTCATTTTTGGGCTGGTGATATCATTATATACCAAATGGGTAATGGCTCCGCTTTCATCGGAATAAAACTGCATGGTACGATCGCCATAATCTGGTATTTGAAAGAGGCTGTCAGAAAGGGCAAACATGGGATATTTATCCTCATTGGTAGCCTGGGTCCACAACTGCCCATTTTCTTTTGTTAAATGCACGTACCAGCCGGTTCCAAGTTTGTAGGTGCCGACATACGCATCCAGCAGTTCATCCGAAAGGGCTAGGTTTTCTATGGGATCTGCTCCATCATCGCTGTTTGCTACCTGTTGGTCGGTTGTTTCCTCAGGAACATAGAAGCCGGCAATTTGTCCGGCAATACTGAATGGATTCCGGCTATTATTACTAAGTACCACAATGGCCAGATCCTGTTCCGGTAACAACGTGATGTAGGTTCTGAACGAAGCCCATCCACCGGAATGGGAAATCCACGGCGTACCTCTGAATGTATTCCTCGAGATTCCATAGGCATAGTTATTGTCGTTACCATTGGAAAGGGGCCGCGTTGTCATCATTCGTTCGACTACGGCTTTCTTTTCATCCGCGGGATACATGATGTGATTAGCCCACTTAGCCATATCGGTAGTGGTAGAATACATCGAACTTGATCCCAGGGCAGTCAGCGTGTTGGGAGCATACCGGTATTCATCATCACGTTGATAGTAACCAATAGCTCTGTTTTTTATGACTTCGTTATGGTCGTCCAGAAAAAGGGTCTGAGTCATTCCCAGTGGTTGGAAAATATGTTGATCGGTCCATTCACGGAAGGTCAGGCCGGTTGTACGCTGAACAATTTCAGCAAGCAGATTATACCCTGTATTGGAATACCGGTATTCGCTTCCGGGAGTGAAATTTAAGTCTTCCTGTTGAAACGCCATCCGCAGGATATGATCCATGCTAATCACATCTTCAAACGATCGGCCGGAAAGGGGAAGGGTGCTGGTCCAGTCCCGTATTCCACTGGTATGATGCAGCAAATGAGCGATGGTGATAGTCTGATCAAATTCCGGCAACTCGGGGATATACTTCCGGACATCGTCTTCTTCCGAAAGAACACCTTGCTCAGCAAGTGATGCTATGGCATACCCGGCGAACTGCTTGGAAACGGATGCAAGATCAAACACGGTGCTGGGCATAATAGGAATATCGTAATCCAGATTGGCCAGGCCGTATCCCTTATTAAGGACAATTTCTTTGTCTTTAATAACCAGGACAGCGGATCCCGGGGTAACATCAGAAATGCTTTCACTCAATAAAGAATCCACTTTTTCTTCCAGGATATTCGGTTCAATCTGGGCATGAAGTGGAACATAAAGAGCCATGATGAAAAGGAATGGCAGTATATAGGCTTTGGAGGAAGTGCGATAGTTCATAGAATCAATTCTTATTTTTTGAAACTAATGCCCATACTATATCCGGAACGATTTGTTTCAGATGTTTGGGTTTGCCTTCTTTATGCCGGTCTCCCGAAAAGGAGGATATCACAAAAAGGGGCACGGCTCCCGTGAAATCTTTAGGATGATCTATCTCCATGTTGTTCTCTTGTGCACTTCTTACAGTTATTCGGTGGTGTATCGTCATAAACGGACGTATGTGAGCCAAAAAGGCGAGTTTATTCAATAGCAGGAAGAATATATTTCTCTAAAATGTCCCGGGGCTGATTGCCTTTTCGGTTTCTGAAATTACCTGAGGTAATCGCGACCACCGTTTCCAGCTCAGGTATAACAAAGATAAACTGCCCGCCAGCCCCACGGGCTTCTATAGCATCAATGCCTTTTCCATTCACACGGTAGGTATCGTGCCACCATTGGTACCCATATTCATTCTTATCCCTTGTATCCTGAAGCTGTACCCGCTTTTTGAAGGATTCCTCCACCCATTGCTCCGATAGTACCCGCTTACCATTCCATGTACCTTTATCCAGGTAAAGCTGGCCGAATTTGAGCATATCTCTTGGGGTCATAAACATGCCTCCCCCGAAATATGGGATTTCGTTGGTATCATCCGTTTGTACGACGTAGTTCCTGATGCCTAAGGGAGAAAATAAGTTCTCGTGCATATAGGTTTCTAACGGAAGCTCTAGCTGCTCATGTAACACAATGCCAAGCAAAAAAGGATTTGCAGAACCATAGTCGGTGTACGTTCCGGCCTCGTGAATCATAGGCGCTTCTAATACCGCAGTAAGCCAGCTTTTGGTGTTATCTGTACTCTGGTAGTAACCTTCAGAAGCCAGGCCATTTACATCTAAGCCGGAACTCATCGTGAGCAGATGATCAAGGGTAATTTCAGATTTGAGATGATCCCTGGTATAGTCAAAAGACTCCGGTAAGAAATCATACAGTTTCTGATCCACATTCTTTATGATTCCATCATCGATCGCAGTGCCTATGACCGCGGAAGAGATACTCTTCGAGGCCGAACGCAAATCATGAGGAATGTGTGCGTTAAACCCATTGAAATAGGTTTCAAACACCAGTTGGCCCCGTCTTGCAATGAGTACACTATGAGTATTAACCAACTCCCCGGTATGAACATCGCTGATAAGCCGGAGTAATTCGTCTTCCCTGATGCTTACGTCAGTGATATTCGCTACGGGCCATTCGTCATCTAAGCGTGATGGAGTCCCCGTATTTTGATGGATTGCAACAGGATCGGTTGTGGGATTCCATTCTTCTCCGGAGTACACCAACTCGGTTGATGTGATCAAAGCATCTCCCAATAAGATCTCAAGTGAAATACGATCACCGGGTACGGTAGCCCGGAAATTAAACCCGGTGTTGTCGTCTGTGAAGAACAGCATGTTGTCTTTTCTGATAAAACCGCTTGCCCATGCTCCCCGGAAACGGTGATCTCCGAACGAAGGATAGGCCACAAACCCGGAATCATCGGTTTCCTCGTAATACAGCATAATGTCATCAGAGATAAGACCATCATTGAACATGAACGGATTCCATGTTCCCTCATACGTACGCTCGATCACGTTCTGCAAGGTGATCCCGAAGATTAAACGGCCCGATCGGATAAACCCTTCCAAGGCTGCGTTGGTCTCATTTTTATGCAGGTTCAGATATAATCCATCACTGGAGAGCAGCTCAATGTTATCGGTTCCTGATGATGTCAGGATACGGTCTGACAGAATGTTGGTGTTGGCTATAACCAACCGATACCGGTTTGACCCTAAATCGCTAACTGATACAGAGAATTGAAAGCTGTCTTTTTCGGGTAACGTGCCGGTCCAGTTACCGGTGTGTTCGGTGTGTTGAGCGAAACAACAGCTAACTACACAAAAGACCGATAGCAGAGATGATATGAAAAGGGTTTTAAACATGGGTATGGGTTTTTTACAAGCTCTATATCCGTTGTACAAAAGAATAGGATCAGATTAACCTTACCAGGCGGTTCTGACCTTCCTGTACTGGCCCGGGTTCATGTTGAAGTACGATTTAAATACCCGGTTAAAATGACTTTGATCTGCAAAACCAGCCTGGTATGAGATTTCGGTCAAAGAATGGGAAGAGTCGAAAAGAAGGGGGATAGCTTTCTTGATTTTTTGTAATCGAATATACTCCCCCAGGTTCATGGACAAGTGTTTCGATGCAGCCCTTGAAATATGAACCGGATGTATGTTGAGCTGGTTGGCCAGGTAAGCAAGGCTGAGTTCCGATGAATCGTAATGAAGGAGTTCTTTGAGTCGTTCTACCCATGATGGAGCAGGTTGGGTGTCTTTTTCTTTCACATCGCTTAATGCCTCACACACCTGGAGTAAGAGCACTTCCACCGATACTTCACTGAAGGTATCGGAGACCATGAATTCATTAAACAATTGAGCAAAAAGAACATGTACCCTGGGATTTTCCACCCGCTGACTTCCTTCCAGGATGGTAGATGACAAGCCTTTATCCTGCAACCAGGTTCTCTCAAATTCAAGGTGAAACCCGGAAGCTTTATCTGAGTGCTTAGATCCATAATGTGGTTCCTGCCAATTGTTATACATCAGGCTTCCGGGCGGGCACAGGTTTTCCTGCTTCGCATTGCGGTCTTTCATGTTACCCTGTATCACGTACATGAAATAGGGATTTTCATGATAATGCCAGTCGGTATTCGGGGTATCATAGGTGTAATGAGAAATCAGAACCCCATTGTAGGAGATCTCCGTGTTCCTGTTTCCGTAGTACTTTCCTTTGGTCAGTATGTTCATATGATGCTAACTAACGAATTAGCTAATTACAGGCAAAACAGTGTCTCGTAGAAGAGCACGTAATAGGGAGCCTGAGGCTTGCTGCTATTCGGATTCCGCTACTGTTAACTCCGGCAATTGTTTCAAGGATCAGGAAATTGGGTGTGCTTCCTTACAGCAGGAGTAGCCAAAACCGATGAACGGGCTGTGAGGGTTTTTCAAGACTCTTCCAGTATCGGAATGATGTACCTGATCAGAATTTCAAACGGATACTTCCCTCTCCAGTTCGAATAATTGCTCCCTGTAAATGCAATGGCCGCGTCGTAGTCTTCAAGAATCATGAGGTATTGCCCACCGTTACCAGAAGCGAAAAGCACTTCCGTATCTATCCCTTTATAGTTCAAGACCTCACGATACCAAAAGTAACCGTACCGGGAATCTGAGAAGGTCGCGTCTTCGGTGCCAACAATGCCTAAGAATGACATCTCTACAAGAGTTTGACAAGTTGTTGATTCATCGATCCATCGTTCACTGATGAGTTGTTCTCCCTTCCATGTACCTTTGTTTAAAACCAATTCAGCCAGTGTTAGCATATCCAATGGCTTCATGTATGCGGAACCGCCGCCATACCCTCTTCCATCCGGCGTGATGTACCATTGAAGGTCTTCAATACCAAGTGGACCGAGCAGATACTGATCCGCAAAGTCCATGATCGTCATATTACTGGCCCTGGTAATGATTAACGCCATCAGGTCGGGTTCCATAGAGCTATATTCCCAATACAGACCGGGTTCGTACCGTAAGGGTATATCGAGCAGGTATCCCAGCCAGTCTTTTTTTTCGTACATCTCACTTTCACAATCGGGTCCGACATCAAAGAACCCCTCACATTCCAGTCCGGACTTCATTTCCAGCAGATCTTTTATGGTGATGTCACCCCGTGCATCGCCTCTCCATTCAGGTATAAAGGTTTTTACCTTATCGGTAACCTCAAAAAGCCCTTGATCCACTGCAATGCCAGCCAGTAAACTGATAATGGATTTATGGGCTGATCGCGTTTCATGAAGGCTATCCCGGCCAAACCCATTAAAATAAGCTTCGATCAGCAACTCATTGTTTCTGGAGACTAGAATCCCGTCAATATTAGGGTATGTTGTGTTGTCGGTAAGCTTTGCTACTAATTCATCGGGCAACTGCTGGCTAACCAGAGCCGGAGAGAGTGTGGCGATGACAATGAAGATACTAATCAGAGGTTTCATGAGATTGGACTGATTATATGCTGAGGGTTACTGAGTTAATGACCTTTATGTTGCTAAAATAGTTGGTTTATCTCAAAAGAGGATCATTCAGACTTAATTGTTTAGCTTTACATCAGGTTGATATCCCACATAGCCGATGTTAAAAGGTCCTCACCCTACTTCTTAAATCTATGATAGCCTTCCCTTAACCAAACCGTAATACGGTTTTCCTACCTAGTAAGATCGGGTACTTAATCAACGGACGTTAGCGAGGACATGAACACACTACGGATTCTTTTTCTATTATTATGCATTCCAGGCGGGCTTTTGAGTCAGACAACGCATATGCATGCACCTAAAAGCTGGGATTTCTGGCCTGAATACGTACTGCCGGGAAGTGCACAAAACTATGCGGGTCCCAGGAGCCCGGTGGTCACCTCGCCAGTTAGCCTGTTTGCCAAACGTCCCTCTTCCATGTTTTTGAAGGGAGAGCACGCCACCGATTACGTTACTAATCTGCTGAGAAAAAGAGAGCTGTCACGCACTGAGTTTACCATCGAAATGCTAACGGTTGATCACGTAAACCGGCCGGTTGGGGCTTTTACAGCAGTAACCCAGGGAGCTGATGCCGAAGTACAATGGCTGCTGGGATTCTATGATAACACGATCTACTTTGGTGAGGTTAATGATTCCGAAACCACAACATTTGAATTGCCTAAAGCACACCGCTCGCATGGTGTGGAAGTGGAAGGTCTTGAACCCGTCAAAAAGTACTGGAACCATTTAGTTGGAGTATTTGAAGAGGGGGTATTTACTCTGTACAATAATGGAGCTGTGGTGGGACAGAAGCAGGTAGAAACCAAAGCGTTTGATTATGCTGATGATGCCCGGCTTGAAGTGAGTGCGTTTCTGGATAACGAACCATATATGGACCTCGGTAATGCCGTTCGATATGTGAACTACCACCACCACGCGCTAACCCCTCAACAAGTTCAGACGGCCTATACCGTGCAATCAGAGTTATTGGAAGAGGGACAGATTTTTGCGGACATTTTTCATTATACCGCCGGGCCGTACCTGAATACAGTATTTGAGGATGGGATTAATATTCTATGGGAAACGGATCGACCGGCAAAGGGGAAAGTATTCTGGGGAACGGAATTACCGTATTCTGATAGCCTGGAGATTGACGTGGCTCAACGAATGCATAAGGTAACCCTGGAAAACCTGGAAACAGATTTTGCTTATTTCTACAGCATCAAATCGGAATCTGGTAATGGTGAAATTATTGAATCCGGAAACCTGACTTTCAGAACTGCTCCCGGAAAGGGAGAGCCTATTTCCTTTGCGGTGGTGGGCGATACGGAAGCCCGTCCTTTTGTGAATGATCGTATTGCTAAACTGATCTGGGAAGAACGCCCCGATTTTCTGATGCTGGTTGGGGACTTAACCGACGGGGGACAAAAGAATCACCGTTGGCAGTGGACCCACGAATATTTCCTGGGAATGAACCAGTTATCCAGTCGTATTCCGGTACTTCCAGCCTCTGGAAATGGAGAAGGCGACCGGGTGTGGTACGATCACTATCATCATCTGCCGGATGATTCTAAACCGTACTATTCGTACCGTCATGGAGATGCTGAGTTTTTCATGCTTGATACCAACATGGGTCACCGGGAACGGGTAGACCCGGACTTCAGAAAAAAACAACGGGAGTGGTTAGACCGCGCACTTGCCGAGTCTACAGCAAAATGGAAATTTGCAGGGCATCATCACCCCACGTATTCGTCGGATGAAGATGATTATGGAGATGCTATGAGAGAACAATCTGAGAATGGAGATCTTCGCGTACGGAACGACTTTGTAGATATTTATGAAAAACACGGTGTGGACGTTGTGTTCTTTGGCCATTTACACAGCTATGAGCGAACGCATGGCATCAAAGATGGCAAAGTGAATAACCAGCAAGGGGTGTTATATGTGCAAACCGGCGGTGGGGGAGGAAACCATGAAAAACCATCACCCACCCGAAACTGGTTTACCCGAAAGGTATTTTCCGATTATCACTACACCATGGTGAATGTGGTGGACAACACCCTGACTATCACCGTCACCGATGCTGAGGGACGAATGAGGGATCAGTTTGTGGTGGAGAAGTAGTTAGCTTCTACCGGACAATATCACCGGTTTTCGCCCACAAAGGCCGGGAGAAAGATCCTGTTCATAATAGTAAAGGGCAGTTTATCTTCTTCTGAGTTATAGGCACCTCCTGTAAAAACGGCTATCAGATCTATCTCTGGGAACATCATGATGTATTGACCGCCATTTCCCATGGCTAAAGTAGCAGAGAAAATCCGTTCATCACTTTTGAATGGAATAGTCCACCAAAGGTACCCATAATCGATTCCGGTTATGGTTGTTGTTGGAGTTGTCGACTCCTCAATCCATGTTTTCGATACGATACGACGGCCATTCCACATACCCTCTTGCTGAACCAACAACCCAATTTTAGCCATATCACGGGAGGTCATGTATACCCTCTTTCCTGAAGGTATGACTTTCTTTCTGGATGTATGCCCCCAGCGGACATTGGTTATGCCTAAGGGCTCGAACAGATATTTTTGAGCAAATGCTTCAATAGTCATTCCGGCACTTCGGCTAATAATTTCTGCCGCTAATACGGAACCCATTGAACAGTACGTTGAAACTTCCCCTGGGTCATTAATCATAGGAAGATCCAGCGTATACTGCAGCCAGTCCTTTTTTCGATGTACTTTATCCTCTTGTCCGCGCGATTTTTTATCCCAGTCATTACAGTCAAGTCCTGTAGACATGGTTATGAGGTGTTTAATCGTTATGTCTTTTTTTCGCGGATCCAGGTTTTTACGAGGTGTGGGATTGGTGAGATAGGTAGAAACAGGATCATCCACCGAATGGATGAATCCTTCATCAATTGCAATCCCCAATAAGAGCGATCGAATACTCTTGGTAACAGAACGCATATCGTGTGGTTCTTGAGCGGAATGCCCATTTAGATACTCTTCAAGTACAAGTTTACCATCCTTTATCAAAATCACACTGTGCAGCTTATTTTTCTCGGTTTGAATCTGGGTGAAGAACGGATAGATCCGGGTGGTATCTATTTCATAACTATTGAGGCTTCCCGTTTTCCAGCCATCGTTAAGCTCGACAGGTTGTTTATAGAGATAGGTTTCCTGCCCAAGGCAAGTAAAATGGCTTAGCAGGAGGATAGATAGAAGAGCGGTTCGGTTTTTCATGGGGAAGTAACGGGATTGACTATACTCTGTTATTCTAAGCAGATGGTTTTTTTATAGTATCACCAGAATTATGACATTGCCTTACGCTATGCATACTATACTCTTTATTCGAACGGGTGTAAGTAAGAGAGAAACTAGGTGTGAGCGAGGTTCAAAGGTACCTTACGCTTCAAGAGGTAGGTAATGGTGATCAGATGGGGGAATTCGAGTAACATACCAATGATAAGTACCAGGTGAATCAAAACCTGCTCCGGGAAGAGTATTAAGCTTATTCCCAACATGAGGGGAGCATTTCTTGCCGCGGTTGTCATGGTTAAACTCACTTCTTCCTGTCTGGAGAAGGCCGCTATTTTTGAGATCAGTTTTACTAAAAAGAAGGTCGTTACGAAGAAAACAAAAACAACGGCAAAGATCTGCGGGATAACCGCTGTATTGGCAATCAGAGACTCAATATTAGAGTTAAAAATAGAAAAGACTAAGAGAATGAGGGACAAAAGCACACCCTTTTCGGCCAGGGAATGACTCTTTTCTAAGTTGCTGTCGCCTGACCTGGAAACGATAAAACGTACGACCTGAGCGATTCCAAAAGGAAGAAGCACCCAGTACAAAAGTACATCAAAGAATGCATCAAACGGGATGGCTGCAGATTTCGCTGTAAACACATAGAGGTAGACCGGGAGCAGCAGGATTTGTGATAGCAGGTTAAGCGGAAGCAACGCCGTATTAATCTCTACATCTCCATGTGCCAGTTTTGTAAAGCCCAAAAACCAGTCGGTACATGGCGCAATGAGGTACATCATAAGTCCTATGAATACCGCGCTCGAACTATCAACAAAAATTCGGGCAAGGAAGAATGCGATAATAGGAATCACAACAAAGTTTGAAAGCAATGCTATGGATATGTATTTCCTGTTTTTTATTCCCTTCATGAAGCCACTCAACGAGATGTTGTAGAAAAGGAAAAAAAGCATGGCGATGATGAAGAAGTCCGTCAACGAAGTATCTAAAGAGATAAACAACCCGCTTAATGATCCCGCAATAATAGCTACAGACAGCAGAACTGGTTCCAGATAGGGCTTCATGTTAACAAACGCATTCATCGTCGCAGCAAGACAAATCCGTTAAATAGAAGTTATTGTCTTTATACTCCTGAAGCGTATCCTGTATAAGTAATCGATGAATCCCTTCTCTTTGAGCAATGGATTCTGCGACAACGGCAAATCGTTGGCGGTATTTGTAGATAAAGCAGAATAAAGCGGTATCATGTTTAACCTGAGGTCCGACTAAAAACAGGTTTTCCGCCTCGGTCGACTCGTCAACCCTATTCAACAGGGGATAGCCGTCTTCAAAATGAAACAGAGATTGCACAAGATTGAGACTAGTGCTAAATCCTGTGCAGTTAATGGGCCTTTGCGTAGAAGTGAAGGTCTGGCCATCTGCTGTTTTTACGAGATAGATCCCATCCTCAAACTCAACACTGGTAACTCGTGTTTCCGTGAAATAATCAAATTGATCGATTACCGTTTCAATTCGTTCTCTCGTAAACGGAGACAAGGAGTAGCTCGAGTCACTTTTTACCAGCTCTAAATAATCAGAATTATCAAGGAGGATGATGTTCTTTCCTTCCGACACCAGGTTTACCGTAGCATCGAAGCCCGATTCGTAGGCTCCAATCACTATTCGGTCTTCTCCTTCTAACTCCGCAAAGGATTCGATTTCCGAATAGTGCAGGCACAATTCAGCTCCGGTAAACGTGTTTAAATCGGGGTATTGGTACTCTCCTGCTGCCCAGATTACATACGTGCTTCGGTATTCCCCATCGTTGGTTTTTATGGCAAAGGAATCGTTGGTAGCATGCACACTTTGAACTTCAACCCCCGTTTCGACCGGAAGGGCATAATGTCCTGAAATACCCGTAAGGTA
>JBCBST010000015.1:0-40758 GCA_039819115.1 Bacteroidota bacterium | reverse complement strand
ATACGAAGCATTCTATACCGATTTGTTAGCCCTTAAACGCGAAAATCAGGCACTTTGGAATGGAGCATTCGGAGGTGAGCTAACGATACTAAATGCACCTAACGATGAGGTCATGGTGTACTCCCGCAAGAAAGGCGGTAATGAGGTGGTTGTAGCCCTGAACTTTGGAACAGAAGCCGTTTCACTGGATTTGAGCACCCTCAATGTAGACGATTCTTTCACGGCTATGAGTGCTGATGATGTGACTTTTGATGGGGGGAACACCCTGGAGTTTCCTGCCAACGAGTGGATTATTTTCTCTAAGTAATATTATTCATTTAGGCTGAATACTTATGCAAGCAACCACAACAAAACCCAGACTATCGTTTATTCAAATATTGAATATGAGCTTTGGATTTCTGGGTATTCAAATGGGGTTCGCACTTCAGAACGCGAATACCAGCCGAATCTTTGAAACCCTTGGCGCCGACACGTCCAGCCTGGCCATTTATTGGTTAGCTGCTCCGGTAACAGGATTGATCGTTCAGCCTATTATTGGATATTACTCCGATAGAACCTGGCTTCCCAAGTGGGGACGACGACGACCTTATTTTGCACTAGGAGCTATAACGGGAGCCATTGCCTTATTAGCCATGCCAAATTCATCGGCTCTTTGGATTGCTGTTGGTGTGCTTTGGATTATGGATGCTTCTATTAACATCACCATGGAACCTTTCAGAGCATTTGTAGGTGATTTATTACCCGATGAGCAACGTACATCGGGTTTTGCCATGCAGAGTTTCTTTATCGGTGTGGGTGCCCTGATTGCTTCATTTCTGCCTTGGATATTCGCGAACATACTGGATATCCCGAATACCGCTCCGGAAGGAGTGATTCCCCCATCGGTAAAATACTCCTTTTACATTGGGGCGACGATGTATTTTATAACGGTAATGTGGACCGTATTTACAACTAAGGAATATCCGCCTGAAGATGATGAAGTTCATGATGATGTTGCTGTTGCCGATGAAGAGAAGGCTCATTTTTCGAAGAAGTTTCTAAATATTGGAGTCTCTTCTATTTTGGTTGGAGCAGCGTTTTCGTTGTTTGTTGCTTTAAGAGGGATTGACTCACAATTGCATGTACTTGGAGGCGGACTCATCTTTTTTGGACTCGTACACCTGATAGGAAGAGCGTTAATTAACGGTGGTCATACTAAGTCTGCATTGGTACATATTGTTAAAGACTTTAACACGATGCCTAAAACGATGGTGCAGCTGGCCTTTGTGCAGTTCTTTACCTGGTTTGCGCTGTTTTCTATGTGGATCTATACCACATCTGCGGTTACTTCGCATATTTACGGTACATCAGATACCACCTCTCTTCTGTATAATCAAGGTGCGGATATGGTAAGTAACCTCTTTGGAGGATATAACGGTATTGCAGCGTTGGCGGCTATTTTTATTCCGTGGGTGGCTCGTAAAACAAACCGTAAAATTACGCATATGCTGGCCTTATTCTGTGGTGGGGCTGGCTTGATTTCCATCTATTTTATCTCTGTTCCAAGCTACCTTTGGTTAAGCATGATTGGAGTTGGGATTGCCTGGGCAAGTATTCTCTCCATGCCCTATGCCATTTTATCCGGATCACTACCAGAAGATAAGATGGGGTATTATATGGGAGTGTTTAACTTCTTTATCGTGATTCCCCAAATTATGGCGGCATCTGTTTTGGGGTTCATTTTAAACACACTTTTTGATGGACAAACGGTACTTATTCTGGTGCTCGGAGGAGTTTCCATGATTGTATCCGGCTTGCTCTGTTTGAAAGTGGAAGACATTACAGATCAATAGAACGGTAATCTGTTTTTGAAATGGGTGCGTGTTACGACTTGGTTCAGGACTCCAATAAGTCATAGCAACCCGTTCTGGAACGGAGCGATCTCCGGGAATTCATCTCGAATTCTGATGTTCGGGATGGATTTGAGTGAAAAGCACTTCACCTACTTACACTTCTTCAATTTACTTCGATGCGATACTTTTTATGTCTTGTATGCTGCTCACTACTAGGATTTGGTTGTACTCAAACCCAACCAGAACAAACGGAAACAGATCCGGATTGGGCTAAGGGAATCGTTTGGTACCAAATCTTCCCCGAACGATTTCATAATGCCGATCCTGGAAACGATCCCGATGCAAACCGGGCCCGTGGCCCTGAAAACTGGAAGGTTTCGGAATGGACTTCTGACTGGTATGCCCGTGATGACTGGGAAGAACAGGCTTCTGATGACTTTTACGGAACCGTGTTTAACCGACGCTACGGCGGTGATTTGCAGGGTGTGATTGACAAGCTGGATTATCTGAAAGAATTGGGAATTGGTGGTATCTACTTTAACCCGGTGTTCGATGCACAATCTCTGCATAAATACGATGCCTCCTACTATCATCATATCGATCGCAACTTTGGTTCTAATCCGGAAGCTGATGTGGCACAGTTTGAAGCAGAAGATCCTGGAAATGCACAAACATGGGCCTGGACGGAAGGAGATAAGCTATTCCTTACCTTAATCGAAGAAGCACATAAGCGAGATATAAAAGTAGTGATTGATGGGGTGTTCAACCATACCGGAACAGAGTTTTGGGCCTTTCAGGATCTGGTTAGAAACCAGGAAAAATCGGCCTATAAAGACTGGTATATCGTAACCTCTTACGATGATCCTTCAACACCACAAAATGAATTTGACTACGAGGGTTGGTGGGGATTTAAAGGACTTCCCGTGTTCAGAGAAGAGGAGGGAAACCTGATACCGCCCATTAGAGAGCATGTGTTTGATGTGACCAGACGCTGGATGGATCCGAACGGTGATGGCGACCCTTCCGATGGTATTGATGGCTGGAGGCTTGATGTGGCCGAGGAGGTAGGGCATGCGTTTTGGAAGGAATGGCATGGCTTGGTGAAGGAAATTAATCCTGATGCCATCACCATAGCTGAGATCTGGACGGATAAAGCCAGAGAGTTTTTGACGGACGATCAGTTCAATTCGGTGATGAACTACCGGTTTGCTTATGCAGCTAAAGACTGGATTATTGATCATACCATCGATCCGCAGGAGTTTGCTGACCGTCTTATGGCGGTAGACCAGGAATATCCGCAGGGCATGAAACACCAACTCCAAAACCTGATGGACAGTCATGACACTGCACGGTTGCCGTCCATCATTGTTAACCCCGGAAGAGGGTACGACCGGGAAGGTAAACCAAGAGATGGATTTGATGTACGAAAGCCCACCTGGAAAGAATGGGAGATTCAACGGTTAGTAGCTCTTCTTCAATTCACCTGGCAGGGTGCCCCAATGATCTATTACGGCACAGAAGCAGGCATGTGGGGAGCAGATGATCCGGACGATCGCAAGCCCATGTTGTGGGAGGAATTGGAGTACGCCCCGGAAACGCACCATCCTTATGGTGAAAATCGCCCTGCCGACCCTAATGTATTTGATGCGGAGTTATTCAGGTATTATCAGCAGTTAATTCAAATGAGAAACGACTCCAGGGTACTTCAGATGGGCGTCTCAGCCTTTGAATTGATTGATGTTGAACGTGATCTGGTCGTATTCAAAAGATCGCTCGGTAATGAAACGGTTTTTGTGGCCATTAACGCATCGGATACAGCTGCAGATGTGGCGATCCCGCTCGGGGCTGATGTCTCGAAAGCGATGTTTGTGAATGCACTTGATGCCACTCAGTCCTTTCAACCCGAAGACAACGTTCTTAGGTTTGAAGTTGCACCCTTAAGTGGCCTTGTGCTAAAATAGCCCTATCTTGCCCTGAGCGTTATTCAGGTTTATGAAATTAGATCAAAAGTATTTTTTTCCGTTCATGGGAGGGGTGGCACTATTGACCATGATTGCTATCGTTATTTCCTCGTTCAGCTTTAAAGGCCGTCAGGATGAACGCTTTTCCAAGGCTGTAGCTGAAGATGACTCTCTCTTTATTCGTCCCTTGCCGCTCATACAAGGGGAAGAAACCCTCACCTTATCTTCTTACCAGGATCATGAGGTGCTCATTGTATTTTGGGCTTCGTGGTCGGGTAAGTCAAAGGCATTATTAAAAGAACTCGATTTTCTTTCGACAAATTACCCAGAGTTGATTATACTGGGAGCGGTGGTGTTAGATGCACGGGATACCTTAGGTGAGTTACCCGAATATTCGGGTTTTACATTCGTAGATGGTGCAAAGCTATACAATGCCTGGAAAGTGCCCGGGATCCCCAGTTATGTTTTTGTTGAGGAAACGGGGCAGACTCAAACCGGAGTGGGATACAAGCCGGAAGAAACCATAGGACGTATCAGGAACCTGTTGAATGAAAATTGAACCCATTGTGATTTTTAACGGTGGTCTTTGCCTGGAGAACGACCCCGTTGTGTCTATGCAATCCAGAGGGTTAATGTATGGGGATGGATGCTTTGAGACCTTGCGTACCTATGACTCCTATTTTTTGAAGTGGGAGGAACGTATTGAGCGATTATCCGAAGGCATGGAGTATCTTAAACTGGCGGTTCCATTTAGCTCTCCTTACCTGAAGGAAGCCATTCAACGACTCTTGCGGATGAATGGTAAAGCCCGTGACGATGCCATGGTACGTATTCAATGTTGGAGAGATGGTGCCCGCGGGTATTATTCGGCCTCCAAAAAAGCAAACTGGTCGGTTTCTGTTCAGGCCATCCCGGAATCATCAGACCAACTGTCGTTACATACCTCTTCGGTGCGTGCCATACCTTCAGTTTCCTTATCGCGGGCGGTGAAACTCTCGAATGCCCTAAACTACGTACTTGCTGCAAAAGAGGCGAATGAGCATCATTATGATGATGCGTTAATGCTTACCATAAACGGTAATGTGAGTGAGGCTACGAGTGCAAACATGTTCTGGATAAAAGGAAATACCGTGTTTACCCCTTCTGTTGAATGTGACTTACTTCCGGGCATCATCCGATCTATGGTCATCGATGTAGTCCGCGAATCAGGGTTTTCCATACAAGAAGGGAAGTTCTTACTTACCGATTTACTCGAGGCCGATTTCGCTTTTGCCACCAACTCCGTAAAGGAAATCCTACGGGTCTCATCGGTCGATCATCGCAGATTTCCTGAACGAAATGCTGTGTACACCTTCATAAAACGGGCATTCGAAAACGCAAAACAGGAAGCACTCGCTGCTTGAATGCATTCACACACATTCACCAGGTTTGGGAGGCGTTAGAACGTATTCCCAGATTTAAAGACAGTGGAGCAAATGCTGTACATTATGCCCTTACCGGTATTGAGCAGTTATGCGATCTTGTAGGGAATCCCCAAAACGAGCTCAACGGTATCCATATCGCAGGCACGAATGGCAAAGGGACAACGGCACATCTGCTGGAGCATATATACTGCGAGGCGGGTTATTCTGTAGGGCTGTTTACTTCGCCCCATCTCATGCGGTATAACGAACGGGTACGCGTTGGAAAAGAGGAAATCCCTGATGAAGATATCATCAATTACTTCAACCTTATTAACCCCTTGTTGGAGGAACAATCGGTTACTTTTTTTGAAATAAGTACCGGTCTGGCGTTTTGGTATTTTAGGCAAAAGAACGTGGACATTGCAGTCATAGAAACAGGGCTTGGCGGGCGCCTGGATAGTACAAACATCATTACTCCTCTGTGTTCCATCATAACCAGTATTGGATATGATCATCAGGATGTACTGGGTCATACTCTTGAAAACATAGCCTATGAGAAGGCAGGAATCATAAAGAACTCCATACCGGTAGTTATAGGCAATATACCGGATCAGGTAAAACCGGTTATCCGGCGGAAGGCAAAGGATGTAGGAAGCCGGGTGTGGGATTGTTCGGAGTTAAACCCGGCATTTCATCATGGAAGGGTGCACCTAACGGATGGCCGGCAGTGGAACACCACATTTATAGAGCCGGTGAATGCATGGAATGTGACCTGTGCTGTGCAATGTGTGGCACTTCTGAACCGTGCATTTCCGGTTGAAGAACAACAGTTGAACACTGCTATTGAAACATGCCCTCCGTTTCATGCACGATTTGAGAAACTGACGGTAGACCGGGATTGGTATTTTACCGGAGCACATAATGAACAGGCGCTTGCAGCAACCCTTGAAGCTGTTCAACGTGTGGAAGAGGGGCGTACACCGATCTTGATTTTTACCCTGATGAACGATAAGCTTACCCCAGAGGTGGCCGCATGTTTGCGCCAGTTTCCGGTACGGTGGTTCCTGGAGAGTGATTCGCCCAGGGCATTAACAAACGATGAGCTCGGTAACTGGGTAGAGGCGGATACATTCACTGAGCGTATGGTGCTTGAAAAACTTGACGATTTAACCCCTGAGTTAGTAATTTTTGCGGGAAGTTTTTACTTTTACAGTACTGTAAGACGATGGATCGGAGAAATACAACCTTAGTCGCTTACCTGTTTTCAGCTACTCCATCATTCAAAAAGCGACGATTATCCACAATTAGTTAGTTAATTACCACAAGTTAGTTTCATATCTATGTCGAATGTTAAGACCGTACATATCACGGTTGAAGAATTGGAATCTCTAGAGAAAAAGAAATTAGATGAGCTGAAAACTCTGGCCAAAACACTTGGAGTTGGCAGAGTAACGGGAGTCCGTAAACAAGTATTGATTGATCAGATTCGGGAGAAAGCCAGTCAACACACCTTAGGGTTAGAAAAGGAACAGTCGAATTCGAATTCCACATCACCTGATCAAGAACAGCAGGCTCAAAAAGAGCCTGAAAAACCGGTAACAAAGCCGGAACGAACTGCTGCAGCAAAGAAACCCGGGGAAAAAGAAGAACCCAGTGCAGCCTATGGAGGACAATCACACATTGTTTCCTATAAAAAAGAACCACCTAAAGCGGAACCTGCTCCAAAAAAGGAACCACGGGCCAATAGACACGACCAGAATAAGCAACCCAATGAGCATGATCAGTTGCCGGTTTCTGATGCACCAACCTTGCAGGGCAGGTTGGACGAGCTCGAACCCCAGTTAGGTCCGTATTTAATTAACGAAGGTACCCTGGAGATTTTACCCGATGGCTATGGGTTTCTGCGATCCGTTAACTACAATTATAAAGCCAGTCCGGACGATATTTATGTTTCTCCATCTCAGGTTAAACGATTTGGATTAAAACAGGGAGATTGTGTAATCGGTATCATACGCCCTCCTAAAATTGGAGAACGGTACTTTGCGTTACTCCGGGTAGAAGGTGTTAACGGACGAATCCCAGCAGAAGTGGATAACCGTACGGATTTCGAAGATTTACTACCGGTACACCCCGATAGCCGGTATTCGCTTGAGCATGAAGCTTCAGAGTATTCTACCCGGTTTATCGATTTGTTTGCACCAGTTGGAAAAGGAACACGTGGACTTATCGTGGCTCAACCCAAAACGGGAAAAACCACCATACTTCGAAATATCGCAAACGCCGTTTCCAAGAATCATCCGGAAGCCAAAATTCTGATCCTGCTTATTGATGAACGCCCGGAAGAAGTAACGGAAATGGAGCGTACGGTAGAAGGAGCGGAGGTCGTCGCATCTACGTTTGATGAGAAACCGGAAAACCACAAGGGTTTAGCTGAAATTGTGTTCGAAAAAGCGAAACGCCTGGTAGAGAGTGGTCATGATGTATTACTTCTGCTTGATTCTATTACCCGGTTGGCCAGAGCATATAATGTATGTGCGTCGAACAAAGGGCGCACAATGACTGGTGGGGTCGATTCTGAAGCGCTTAAAGTTCCTCGCCAGCAGTTCAGCTCAGCTAGAAATCTGGAAGGGGGAGGATCTTTGACCATTCTCGCTACCGCTTTAATTGATACCGGTTCCAGGATGGACGACGTGATTTTTGAGGAGTTTAAGGGCACCGGTAATATGGAAATTGTGCTCGACCGACGTATATCGGATCGTAGGTTGTACCCGGCCATTGATATTTTCCGGAGTGGTACCCGTCGTGAGGAGTTGCTGGTTTCGGACGAGGAGAGAGAAAAAGTGGTATTGTTACGTCGTTATCTGACCAATATGAACAGTTTTGAAGCCATGGATTTCTTGCTGGAGAAAGTAAAAGGAACACGTTCCAACGAAGAATTCCTCATATCCATGAATAAATAGGTAGTCCTGTTTCGGGGAGACTACCTGCCAAACGCAATTACCTTCAGAGGATTGGTCTTAGCCGCAATACGAGCAGGCAGCCAGGAAGCAAGAGCACACAGGAGCAGCGTAACCAACGCCGTTACTATGAAATCGAATGCGTGAGGTTCTACCGGTGCATAGCTCATGTAGTAATTTTCTTCGGATAACGGAATAAGCTGGTATTCAGACTGCAACCAGGTAAAGAGTAGAGAAATGCCTATGCCGAATGCAAGACCGGCAACGGCAACCAGTAATCCTTCCATCAAAAAGATACGACGCACCATACTCGACTTACTGCCCATTGTTTTTAGTATACCCACATCTTTTGCACGTTCGAGTACCATCATGAGTACGGCTCCGATCAGGTTAAACGCTGCTACCACAATCATAATAGAGATAACCAATGGGATCAGGCTTTCCTGGAGTTTAAGCCAGCTGTAGATATTTGCATATCGTACAAAAATGGATTCGGCATACTGAAAGGGAAGGTCCTCGTTTAACTGATCGGTAAAGGTTGCAATCACATCTTCAGAGCGGGTTTTAATTTCGATGAGACTGGCTTGTTCAGGCTCCAGTTTAAAGAGTTTTTGAGCAAAAGCCCTTCCGGTAATGGCGTAGGCATCGTCAAATTGCTCGATTCCTGTTTGATACAATCCCTTTACTTCGAATTGCTGGATTTCGGGAGACCGGCCAGCCGATGGATTACCCTCAGTGGAATACACCGTTACAATAGATCCCAGTCCGGCCTCAAGCTGTCGGGCCAGTTTTACGCCAAGAATGATACCCGGAAATCCCCGGGACCCTTTATCCAGATTGTACTCACCTTCAACGAGGTAATCTCCAAAACCAAATGAATTTGGTTCCAGGTCCACTCCCTTAATAATAGTTCCTGAAACGTCGTTGCGGGTTTGTATCATCACCTGTCCTTCCACGACCAGTTGCTTATGTTCAATCTCTGGATATTGATCCAGGAAGGTGTAGAGTGTGTCTGCTCTGTAAAGAGGTGCGTCTTTAAAGGCCACAATGCTGATATGTGGAGCAAACCCGAGGATCTTCGAGTTAATAGTCGATTTAAAACCATGCACGATCGATAGCGCGATAAGAAGCCCAGCTGAGCCGATTGCAACTCCTGTAATAGCCATAATCTTGATGAACGACAGGAAACCAGCTCCTTTTCGGTTTCCCTTGAAGTATCGGAAGGCTAAAAAGAGTTCAAACTTCATATAAGCAGCTACTCGGGCTTCATTTGTGGGAAAAATAGCACATCGCGGATAGAATCCGAATTGGTCATAATCATAGAAAGCCGGTCAATGCCAATACCAATCCCTGCTGTGGGAGGCATGCCATATTCGATGGCCCGCAGAAAGTCTTCATCAATGGTCATAGCCTCATCATCGCCATCGGCCCGGAGCCTGGCCTGTTCTTCCAGTCGCTCACGTTGATCGATGGGGTCATTGAGCTCGGAATACGCATTCGCAATTTCTTTTCCGTTGCAGATGCATTCAAACCGTTCAACCAGTCCCTCTTTTGAGCGGTGTTTTTTGGTCAACGGGCTCATCTCTACCGGGTAATCCGTGATAAAGGTAGGCTGAATGAGTTTAGGCTCTACAAATTCACCAAATATCTCGTCAATGATTTTACCGGAGCCAAAGCTTTCGTCAATCTGCAGATGCAGCTCTTTGGCGACACCCCGTAATTCGTCCAGGGTTTTCCCGTACAGATTATGACCGGTTTCCTTTTTTATGGCCTCAAACATGGGCAGTCGTGGCCAGCCTTTTGAGAAATCAATTTCGTGCTCTCCAACCTTGACTGTTGTCGTTCCGTGAAGGGTAAGTGCCACCTGTTCAATCATGGCCTCCGTAAAGTCCATCATCCAGTTATAATCCTTGTAAGCTACATAGAGCTCAACTTGGGTGAACTCCGGATTATGAAACCGGGAAAGCCCCTCATTCCGAAAATCTTTGGAAAACTCGTACACCCCGTCAAACCCACCAACAATCAGGCGTTTTAAGTACAGCTCGTTTGCGATACGGAGGTATAAATCCATATCAAGTGTATTGTGATGGGTCACAAACGGACGGGCCGATGCTCCGCCATAAATCGGCTGGAGGATGGGGGTTTCCACCTCCAGGTAGCCTTCCTTATTCATAAAGTCGCGCATCACCTGAACGAGCTGGGTGCGTTTTCTGAACGTATCGCGTACCTCCGGGTTCACAATAAGATCCACATAGCGTTGTCGGTATCGCAGTTCTTTGTCAGAGAAAGCATCATACACGACCTTTTCGCCCTGTTCATTTTCAATTTCTTTAGGCGTAGGGATCGGACGGATGGTCTTGGTTAAAAACTCGAATTCCTCGGCGTGTACGGTGGTCTCACCCGTTCTGGTTTTGAACACAAAGCCCTTGATGCCGACAATATCCCCGATATCGACCAGCTTCTTAAATACCGTGTTATAGAGCTCAACTCCAATGTCGTCTCTGCGAATATAGACCTGTATGGAACCTTCAGCATCCTGCAGGTTAAAAAAAGCAGCCTTCCCCATAATACGGCGGGTCATGATGCGGCCGGCAAGAGAAACTACCGGAGTATCGGGATTGGTTTCCTCATCACGTACCAGAGAGGTATCGTCAAGTACGGCTTTACTGGTGTGTGATACGCTAAACGAGTAACGGTAGGGGTTAATATTCAGCTCACGGAGTTGATCCAGTTTTTCGCGGCGAATCGCTTCCTGTTCCGATAAAGAGAGCTCAGGTTGAGACATAGATGGAATACCATTGAATTACAAAATGAAAGCTTGCAAAAATACCGAATTGTAAAGAACATTGTGTGAGTTTTCATTCCACAAAACCGCTTTTGAAGTTTATTACACCCCCTGATTACGATTTCTGGCCATCCGATACCTGGCTGACCTATGCAACAATTGATCAGCCGGATGCACAAGTGCTCACCCGTCAGGAAAAAGAAGAGTGGAAGGCGCTTTCTGTAGAAAAACGTAAACAAGAATTTGCAGCTGGGAGAGTGCTTCTTCATGAGATGTTGGAACATCTGCAGGTTACCGGCTTAAATGACCGAACGTGGGAAAAAAATGATCTGGGTAAACCTCATCTTTTTATTCAGGGGACAGAATGGGGGGTAAGCTTTTCTCATAGTTCAACCCTTGTTTTTTGTGCACTTTCAAAGCACCCTGTTATAGGTTTAGATGTAGAGTCCGATAAGAGAATGGTGAGTACCGCGGTACTGAAACGAGTCTTAAACCCCTCAGAGCTACCTCTTACAGAACGAGTGCCACCATTAACCTTGTGGACGCTGAAGGAGGCCGCTGTAAAAGCCGTTGGACTTGGACTAGGTGCCGGGTTGGCAAGTGTAACGCTTAAAGAAGCTCAGAAAAGCGCTTTTTTAGCAGAAATTAACGAGGAAGTTTCCCTGAGTTTATGTAGCTTCACCCTTGTAAATCATCAAATTTCTTTTGCACACAATAGCAAACGACCCAATTTGGTTATTTCTTGACACCTGGTGAACAATCCTTGTAGGGAATGCTTTCTCCGGGTTTTTTTATGTCTATATATCATCTAATCGATCAGCACAATGAACGTAACAGATTTAAGAGGGGAAGAAATACGTCAGTGGATTGCTAAGGCCTCTTCAGCACGGGTTAACAGTGAGCAAATCCGGATGTTATTTGTTCCGAATCATATCACCAGTGAGAACATCAAAGAAACGGCCAATGCCTATAAAAGTATTGACGGGCATGACTATAACTCGGTTGTCATTATCGAATCGTACACCGGTGAACTCGATAAGAAACTGGCAATGCCTTCCAACCGATCATTTACCACATCTTTCGGGGAGGTCCCAGTAAATGATGTGCTCCGGAATGAGTTTTGTGATGAAGAAGATGATTTCTTCATTGATGATGAAGGGTACAGTACAACCATGAGTTTATTTCATCAGCTGGCTATGCTGCAAAATACGCTCACCCAGTTTGATGCAGTTAGCCTTCAGATTGGAGATTACGACCCGGCTATTGTACGGGAGTTGGCCTATGTTTTGGATGAACTTTTGTTAGGACGGGATGCCCTTATTATTTTCTGCTGCGATATACCTAAAACCAATCACGAAGAACTGGAACGGTTACGCGCACTTATCGAAAACAATAACGAATCCGGTTTGATGCATTATTTAAATTCGAGTGATAAGCAGCTTAAAGGAGCCCGTGCATTTATGACCGGTGTGTTAGTGGCTAAATCGTGGAATCTTGAAATTGAGTTGCTGAATGGTATCGAAGATGCTACTCAAATCTGTGGTTTTGCAAAGCTTCCTTTGCCCCAGGAGGCCTGATGGGAAACGTGCCTTCGGTCAGTATTATTGGTCTAGGCAATGTTGGGCGTGCTCTCTGTAACGCGTTTAAAACGGCTGAAGTAAACGTAGAATCGGTCTTTACGAAATCTGATCCGGTCACGGAAACCAGCCGTCTGGGTGATGTTGTGCTTCTTACCGTACGCGATGATACACTTAATGACGTCATTGATGAGTTAAGCAGGCATGCGATCGATCTGAGTTTTAAAACCGTAGCCCACTGTTCGGGGGTACACACATCCGGGGTGTTAGCTCCGTTGAAATCACTTGGGGCGCAGGTTGCGTCTTTTCATCCTATAATGGCCGTTACAGATCAGACGGTATCATTTGAGGGGATTTGGTTTGATGTGGAAGGTAATTCAGACGCTCTCCATCAGTTGAGTGTGCTGGCTGCTCAATTGAATGCCCAAACCTTTGCAGTACAACCGGGAGCCAAGCCTTTATTACATGCTGCAGCGGTAACCGCCTCTAATTACATGGTGGCATTGGTATATGTTGCTTCACTCGTTGCGGAAAAGGGGGGCATATCCGAGGAGGAAAGCATACCGGCGTTACTACCCCTGATGGAAGCGACTCTGCAAAACATGAAAAACCAACCCCTTCCAGACGCCCTGACAGGTCCCATTGCCCGTGGGGATTTCAAGACTGTAGAAAAGCATCTGCAGTTACTGGAGAATAATGATGGGATACAGGAAGTATATACAATATTGGGCAAGTTTACGGCTCAGCTTGCCGGTAAAGATCCCGACTCCTTTTTTTGATCCTTTTCGGTCACCGTTTATCGAATGACCACCTTTTACATAACGATGTTACCTGAAGGCCAGGTACCGCTTACGATACCTGGCTTTACAGGGTGAAGCTTAATGCCTTGACGAATGAAGACCTTAACGAAGAGGTTCTTCTCCGCGGTTCAGCATCCAGTCATATTTATTGTACAGGTCGGATGCGTTCAGGTTTGAAGTCGGGGCTATTTTGACAGCACCAAAATCATTCCATGCGAGAAAGTAAATAGTTTCGCCAAAACGACTCCGTATGGCTTCCAGCCAGTCGTTGTAATCAAACTGTCCGTCGGTTCGCTGGTTATTAGGGCCAATCTCGCCAAAGGCGAAAGGTTTGTTTAGCGTAAGCATCTCCTGGTAGCGGTTGTACAGGGTGCTGTTTGTTCCGGGGTTGTCCAGGTAGGCATCCAGTGCCACAATATCCGTTTTATCCTGAACAACATAATTGGTTACTCCAGACCGACTATAATCAGGACTATATACCCAGATAAGATTGTCCAGTGCGGGATATCCGGCTCCTTTGCTGGTGGTCATGTAGTCAAATATACTGTTCCACATGTTTTTGTAATCATCTGTACTGCTATTTGGACGGGAAGAAGTGCCCAATCCACCATACCAAAACCAATCGCCATTCATTTCGTGCAGAGGACGGTAGATGATGGTAACTCCACGATTCTTCATATCCAGCAAGCCCAGATAAATTTCCCAGAGTGCTCCATACCACCGGTCTTTATCCGGGTTATTCAGATCAGGACCATAAAGCATATTATTGATATTGGCGGTTGTTTCTCTCCCCACTGCACCCATACCAGCCATACCATTGGTTCTCAAAGGGTTTGGGAAATGGTGGTTAATAGTCACAAGCCCGCCGTTATCCCAATGTGCTTCGAGGCTGGCATTGGCCGACGCGTTAAATACTTCAAAAAATGTGCGATTTCCATCACCACCGTTGGCTAAATCTGCACCTGCTAAACCAGGGTACTGCCCGGTGGCCGAGAAAATGGTAGTAAGAAGGGAGGTATTGAACCCAAAGCCACTATATCCGAGAAATTGCCCGCTTACGGTCCGGTCTGCATTTTTAATCGGAAGGTTTCCAAGAATGTTCAATACATCGTAGGTGGTACTATTGTAATTGGGAGTAACCGGCGTGAATACGGAAGGGGAGCCCCCACCTGAACCTGATTCAAGAGCAACTTCATCCACGTAAATTGCGGTAGACCCGGAGGCGTTACCTGCGGGTATAAACTCCACGCCAATCTCCCGTATCTGGTTCGTATTGGAAACAACGGATAGATCCATCCTCAGGATGGTACCAGAGGTAGATGCGGATATGGAAGTGCTTCCACCATCAAACCAGGCCCAGGAGCTTCCGGTTTTAACGTACAGCTTGGCCTGAGTACCACTACCATGATTTCCCCAACTTGCATGACGTACGGTGGCAACGAAATCAGTGCTGGACGAGAAATCAAGATTATCGGTTAATCGTAGAAAAACGCTCCCACCAGAGAGGTTCATGTCGGCTTTAAGAGATCGTGTGCCTGAAGATGCCCATTCGGTTACCGACCACGGGCCACCTGTTGCATTATCTTCCACCCAGGATTGGGTGCCAGATTCAAAACTATATATAATGTTCACCGTTTTCCCTTTTACTTCCTGACCAGGATGTGTTTGTTCTTCAGCTATTGGCTGTTCCGTTTGTGTTGGGGTGTTACACCCGGCTAACACGACTAGTGCACTTATAAGAAATATGGATTTCATGATTGTGTTAATTGTTTAAGGCACTAATTATTTAATCAATTTGATTGTCAAAATGAAGTTAATTCTACCTCTCCAACATTAGAAAGTGTAGCTCTAACCCGTTTTGTAATTGAAGGTTATCGCTTGTTCAGAATAGCAGATTGTGCGGCCAACAGTTCAAACATAGGAAGAGTGGCTGCACCGAGCGATACGGCGTCGATTCCGGCTGTGGAAGAGAGTAATTGAGGGGAGCCGGCGTTTTCCACGATGCGCAATGTATTGACTTCAGAATGTAATCCTTCCCTTATTTCACCCAGGATGGAAAGGGGGAGTCTGCCTCCGAGTATAATGGCTTGTGGATCGATAAGGTATTCAATTGCAAGTATGGCAGGAGCTAAGATCTTGACGCCTGTATTGAGCCAGTCCATAAAAAAGGGTTCCTGATTAACCAGCAACGCTTCCAGATCCTGGGGCCGCTTAACTTTAGAGACTCCGTGTTCTCCCAGCCAGGTATACAAGCTGGACAAATTGAAATGTTCCCCGATATGAGGTGAATCGGAGTTGCAAAGGGGGCTTTCGCATTCGCCAAGAGGCAGGTACCCGATTTCTCCGGTATTCGCATGAGCTCCGTCTACGATTTCACCATTTATAATAAGTCCACCGCCCAGGCCGGCGCCAAAAAACACATATTGAAAAGTGGGAATAGACTGTCCGACGCCATACCAACGTTCACCTAAAGCAGCTGCTGAGGCATTATTCTCGAGGAAAATCGGTACATCGATATGCTTTTTAAGTAATTCAACAACAGGCACCTGTTTCCAGTTTGGAAACGCTTTCGGATTTACCACATTGGTCACGGTCTCGTTATCACCTATAGTCATAGGACCAGGAAACCCGATACCAACACCCAGCAGGTTTTTTATTCCGCCATTTTTCATGCGGCATAACTCCTCAATGGTGATGGCCATCAAATCGATTGATTCTTCCGGGTTGGGTGTGTTTACCTCGTAATAGACTTTCCCTGTCACTTCTCCCGTCAGGTTTACCAAAATACCAGTAAGGTGGTCACTGTTAAAATCCAACCCTATGGAATGTGCGCCGTCTGGGTTTACCTCCAGGGTTATGGAAGGGGCCCCGCGCCCGTTTTGCCGCTTGGTGCCTTCTACCACCAAGCCTTTTTCGAGTAGGCGTGTGGCTATGTTTGATGCTGTTTGTGCGGTCAGATTCGTCTTACGGGCTATGTCTGCTCTCGAGATAGGGCCTTCCAGTCGTATGGTCTCAAATACAATTCTGAGATTGTAATCTTTAGTGAATGTGAGATTGGTTCCCGTCAGCATGGGAGGCTCCTTTATTAACGAATGGGCTAAATATATAAAATGATTTGAATTTTTATGTATCAACCCTTTTTGGGCCGGAATAAAAACTATGGAAAGCGGTTCCAAAAAAAGGTTGACTTCTTTTGGGTGATTAATTATTCTTAATTCATAAATCAAATTGATTAAATGATGGGATCACAATTTAACCCAGTCACTTTACACGGGCACACTAACATTTCGGTTCGATTTTGGCTTTCACTCTTAGGAATACTTTTCAGTTTTCATACAATAGGATATGGGTTTGGAGACGATGCAAAAGGCCAAATTAAAGGAGTGGTTGTAGAAGCAGAAACGCAGGACCCTCTTATTGGCGCTAACGTGATCATTAAAGGGTCTGTAATCGGCAGCCCTACAGATATTGAAGGTGTGTTTACGATTAACGGAGTGGAAGAAGGAGTTCAAATTCTGCAGATTACGTATCTAGGTTTTGAATCAAAGGAAGTCGAGGTACAAGTACGAGCAGGACAAACCACTGAAGTAACCATTGAACTGGAACCCATGGGGTTTGAAGGAGAGGAAGTGGTAATCACTGCCCAGGCACGAGGGCAGATCGCAGCCATTAATGAGCAGCGATCTTCGAATACCATTACCAATATTGTATCCAAAGACCGTATTGAAGACGTACCAGATGTAAATGCGGCCGAGTCTATTGGGAGGTTACCTGGTGTTTCCATCCAGCGTTCGGGTGGGGAGGCAAATAAAGTGGCGATCCGCGGTTTGTCGCCCAAGTTTAATAACGTTTTAGTAAATGGCGCCCGGATACCCTCCATTGATGCCACCGATCGTGGGGTCGATTTGTCGCTGGTCTCCAGTAATATGCTGGACGGAATTGAGGTATCGAAAGCGATTACACCCGATATGGATGGGGATGCTATTGGGGGTACCATCAACCTGAGGTTACGTACAGCTCCGGAAAAATCGTATTACGATTTTAGATTCCAGGGAGGGTATACCGAATTACAGAATGATTATGGCAACTACCGGTTTGTTGGAAGTACTGGTGAGCGCTTTTTTGAAAACAAACTCGGGGTGATTGCCAATATCAACCTGGATCGGTTTGATCGCAGTGCGGATACCTTTAACGGTGGCTATGAATTGCGTCCGGATCCAAACAATAATGATGTTCCCTCTCCACGTATTCAATCATTAAATCTGAATGAGAGTGCACTCAACCGCTCCAGGATAGGTGGGAGTGCGGTGATCGATTATCGCCTGCCTGAGGGTAAGCTGGTTGGTAATTTTATTTATAACGAACAGCAGAACGAAGGTGTGCGAAGGACCAATCGGTTCAGTGTGGGAGGTAATAATGCCAATCAACATGTATATCAACTTACCGAATTTGATCGTACTTCTTCGGTAACGAACGTGACCCTGAACTTTGAAAACGCTTTTCCCTGGTTCGAATTATCAGCAAACGCTTCTTTTGGAGCATCCAGGAATAATTCACCCAATGAACGGTATTGGGACTTTGTGGAAGAAGGGGCTGCACCGGGTGAAGCATTAACCGATGAAGTGCTGTTTGGTGATCCAAGAGACGTTCCTCCGTTGTTTTTCAATGACAGCACCAATACGTTTTTGAATTTTTTAAGCATACGGGATCAGCGTACAGCTGAAGATGAGTATACGTTTGACCTGAACTTGAAACGGTCATTTACCATGGGTAAAAAGCTTACCGGGTATGTAAAGACCGGGGCTAAGTACCGAACCAAGTCCCGATCGAACGATGTGCAGAGTTTGGGGAGTAACGATCTGAGATTTGGAGGCGGTGAGAACTCACGAACGGTCATTTTTAACGAAGTTCCTGAGTTAGGTATCCCACCTAATAGTGTGGGTCGCATTCCGATGGAACCTCTTATTGTAGATGATAACCGGTCTAACTTTCTGAATGGGGATTACCCACTTGGCTTTGGTTTACAAAGACCCACGTTAAATCTTATGACGGATGCTTTACTGAACAACAACCTCTTGTTTTTCCAGGGACAGGCCTCGTTGGGTAATGATTATTCCGGACAGGAAGATTATTCTTCGGCTTACGTGATGGGAGAGTTGACCTACCAGGATTTCACCTTATTGGGAGGCGTGCGGTATGAGCGGGAGGAGACGGACTACTCAGCCAATTTTGTCCCTCCAAGTACAGTAGCACCGGGAGAGGTCCCCACCTTTGTAGATACGAGTGCTCAACGTACCGGAGACTTCTTTTTGCCGATGGTGCATGCCCGGTATTCCCCGGCTGACTGGGTGACGGTTCGCCTGGCCTATACCGAATCTATTTCACGACCGGATTTTACGCAGTATGCACCTATTACCTTCATACAGACATTTGGGCAGTTCGTAAATGCTCCAAATACCGAACTCCGTTCGTCGCTCTCCCGCAACTACGATGCTTCCATTGCCTTTTACCAGAGTAAAATGGGATTCTTCACCGTATCTGCATTTCACAAAGAAATAAGCGACCTGATTCGTTTTGTCAGTTTTCCGCTGCTGGAGGGGCAGGAGATCTTACCTGATATCGATCTTCAGGGGTTTGTATCCGGAGAGCCGTTAATAAATACTTTTGTAAATAATACCGAGGTGGCAACGGTAACCGGGGTGGAGCTTGACTGGCAAACCAATTTCTGGTACCTCCCGCAACCCTTTAAAGGCATTGTACTCAATCTCAACCTGACGATTCTGGAATCAGAAACGCAGTACCCGGTTACCTATACCGAGAGCGTACCGATTACCCCTCGTCCACGTCGCCCGCCATTTAATGAGCGTATACTTCGGGATACCCTGAATACGGGACGGGTACCCGACCAGGCCGATTTCATAGCCAATGCTACCATTGGGTACGATTACAAAGGGTTTAGCGGACGATTATCCTTCTATTACCAGGGTGAGGTGTTTACCGGAAACTTCGGGTCACGGAACTTTGAGGTTGATGATGAAACAGGAGAAGGGTTTTTCACATCGGGTGATGATGTATTTACCGACGACCTGTATCGTATCGATTTAACGCTCAGTCAAAAGGTAAACGAGAAATTTGAGGTGTTTTGCAATCTGAACAACCTCAACAACGAATTTGACCAAAATTTTCAATCCGATTTTGGGTTCAATCCCACGTTCATCCAATATTATGGTTTTACTATGGATGTTGGAGTAAGGGCACGGTTTTGAACCCCAAGCAATACCAATAAAACGTCAGAAACATGAACAATATCTACAAAAAAATACCCATACTCGTACTAACGGGTATGCTGTTCGCAACAACCTATGTTGCTGGTCAGGACACATTAACGGTGGAATGGCTGGATGGAGAAGGTAATCTCCTCGAAAACTCTCTGTTTAATACCATTGTTGGTGATACGGTGGCAGGTGGAGAGCGGGCAAATCCAAACCGTGTGTACCGGCTCAGGCAGGGTGGGTTTTATTACGTTGAAGAGCGCATTGAAAACCAGGGATGGCATTTAAACATCTGGGGTGAACCGGGTGATCCGGGTGATGAATTTGCAAATCCTCCTATGATTCAGCTGGATCCGAGGGCGGATGCTACCACGGCCGACAAAATTCTAACAGCAGGCGGTGATGTAACCATTAAAAACGTAATCATTAATGGAAAGGCTACCAATGGTAACCTTCAGTATGAAGTGCTCCGGTCGGATGGGGTAGATGCGCGTCTGACATTTGATAATGTTATTTTTGAATTCGCACAATGGGGCATTATGGGAGTTTATGGAAGAGACTCCAAATTGTATGTCACCAACTCCCGATTCCGGAACTTTTTGTCCGAAACACAGCCGTGGGGTGGACGGGGGATGTCGGTATGGGCAGATGTTGATACCCTATTCTTCGAGAACAACAGTTTTGTCAATATTGGTGGTTTTGGTATTCAAATCGAAGCCGGCTCCCCTGAGTTTACCTGGATCAACCATAACACATTCGCAAATGTAGGACGTCAGATGTTACTCGGAGCCTGGGTTCAGGAAGCTTATATCACAAACAACCTGATTTTGAATGGATTCTGGCACGGAGAAGCCCGTTCCGAAATCAGTGACGACCGCTTAGAGCCTGGTTCACTGGAAGAGTTTGCCGGTATGTTTGCCATTGAATCGCTACCCGCTCAGTATGGATTGGATCTGCAGCGAAAGATTGCCATCTCCAATAACTCGTTTTTCCTCGAATCGGAATACGAAACGTACTTCACTACGGATAACGACACCTTTAACATTCGCAAGCAGCCTCTTTTGAATGATGAGTCTCAGGCTTTATTTGATGCTAACGCCAATATGGTGGTGGCTAATAACCTGTTTGATACCCAAGATCCGGGATTCACGGTATATCCGGATAACAGTCAGGATGGTATTAACTTTATCACCGATGTGCGTCAGGGTAATGCTCCTATCCGCTTATACTACTGGAGTGGTTCCAATCGTGACTTTAGCGATCATTTCTCTATCGAGTGGCCATTGAGTGAAGACCTTACGTATTCCAACAATACCTTACAAGGCGCAGCTATCGGAGGATATCCTCTTGGTGATCTGAACTGGTATCCCAACGACAAAGCAAACTGGGAAGCCAACCGAAGCGCACAACGTGATCAGATTTTTGATCTTCTGGGTGACGATGTAGAGGTTACGTTTGCGGGCTCGAGCGAAGGAGAAGCTGGTACACTAGGTTCCGGAGCAAGTGTTGTTGAAACTACAGATAAGCAGGCGTTCCGTGTAACCGGATCAGATGCTTCGGCTACCTGGTCGTTCAACATCGATACCGAAGATATGTACGATGTGGTTGTGCGCATGAGAACCTGGTACGATGATACCAACCCAGGTCGTCAGACCAACGTGGATATAAACGGATCTGTATCAACGGTAGAATACGGAGTAAACGGTCCGGAGTGGAGCGATGTAGTTATTGAAGATCAGACCTTAACGGCCGGATCAAATACGATTTCCGTGATCAAGAACTGGGGTTTCATGGAGTACGAATCAGTAACTGTACTTGACCAGTCAGGAAATGTGGTTGAGGTATTGAATGCATCTAAAGCCACTCTTGACGGGGGCGGGTTTTCGCTGGAATGTACCGGTGATTTCTGTACCAGCGGTGACGAATATGCGTTACTCCCTTCAGGAGGTACTGCCATGTATACGTTTAACTCGGAAGGAACCGGGAACTATGTAATCCGGGTAAATCACTTCACTGTCGATGGGGAGGCCACGGTTTCTGTATCTGTAAACGGTGTTGCGATAGCTACAGAACCAGCTTCCAGCGATTCTTCGATTGCCGAGCTTAATATTACCGATGTGATTTTGGAGCAGGGCAATAACGATATTGAAATCAGCAGTACAGGAGGGGATTTAGCCATTGATAATCTTTCCTTCTTCGTTATTGGCGATTTGACCGGAGTAAGTACCGAAGAAGAATTTGGTCCCGAAACGTTTGCCTTAAGCCAAAATTACCCGAATCCTTTCAACCCTACAACGAACATCAACTTCACCATTCCTGCTGCAGGAGAAGTTGAGCTTACCGTGTTTAACCTGCTAGGGCAAAGGGTGGAAACCATATTGGATACACGGCTTGCTGCCGGTACGTATACGGCCACGTTTAATGCCAGTCATCTGGCTTCCGGAGTGTACTTATACCGTCTGAGCATTGGCAGCCAGGTTATCAACCGACGGATGACACTGATCAAATAAGGTAAGTTTTGAAGCATCGATTAATGAAAGCGCAATCGAAGTAATACTTGCCGGCTACTGGAGCAGTCTGGATTAGACAGGCTGCTCCAGATTTATATAAAACAAAGATTAATCACCCAATTCCTGATTGGTATGGGAAACGAAGTACAACCACCAGAACCCCGCAACGTAATATTTGACAGCCGTGTAAGGGAAATACAAGAAAAGCATCATCAGCTTATCACCAAGGAAAACCGGGCCACTGAACAGGGAAATGGGATCTACACACGGTTTGAGCATCCGGTTATAACGCCAGAGCATATTCCTTTATCCTGGAGGTATGATTTTGACCCCCAGGCTAATCCGCATTTTATGGAAAGACTGGGCGTAAACGCAGTCTTTAACCCAGGGGCCATAAAATGGGGAGATAACTATGTAATGGTGTGCAGAATAGAAGGGAATGACAGGAAGTCGTTTTTTGGAGTGGCTGAGAGCGATCATCCAACCTCAGGCTTTCAATTCTGGGATACCCCGGTTACGATTCCCGAAACAGAGGTGCCCGATACGAATGTGTACGACATGCGATTGACCCAACATGAAGATGGCTGGATTTATGGGTTATTTTGCACCGAACGAAAGGATACCCGCGTACCTCAAACCGATACCAGCAGTGCAATAGCACAAGCCGGAATTGTACGCACAAAGGATTTGAAGCAATGGGAACGCCTGCCCGATCTGGTTACCCCATCCGAACAGCAACGGAATGTGGTATTACATCCTGAATGGGTAAATGGACAGTATGCCTTGTATACACGTCCACAAGACGGATTCATTGAAGCAGGCACAGGTGGAGGTATTGCCTGGGCCCTGGTTGATTCTATGGAACATGCGGTAATAGACGCCGAGCAGGTCATTGATGAGCGTGCCTATCATACCATTAAAGAGGTTAAAAACGGACAGGGACCAACACCCATTAAAACGGATGCCGGCTGGATTCATCTGGCCCATGGTGTGCGGAATACGGCAGCCGGCCTACGGTATGTATTGTATCTGTTTGTAACCGAATTGAACGAACCGTGGAAGATCAAGTATGCACCCGGCGGGCATTTTATAGCCCCGGAAGGAATAGAACGAGTGGGCGATGTGTCGAATGTGGTCTTTTGTAATGGCTGGATACACGATCCGGATGGTACCGTGTATGTGTATTATGCATCGTCCGATACCCGGATTCATGTCGCAGTGACTTCGGTTGACCAACTGTTAGACTACGCAAAGCATACTCCTCCCGAAGCATATCGTTCCGCAGTAAGTGTACAGCAACGACGTGCTTTAATTGAAAAAAACAAGAGATGGAGACCTGGTAATGGACTATGAAATGCTGAAGCAGTTACACGCAGAGATGAAGGGAGAACTGCTGGATAATATCCTGGCGTACTGGGAACAACATACGGTAGACCGTACGTATGGCGGATTTATAGGGGAAATAGATCATCAAAACCGAATGGTGCCTGAAGCCGATAAAGGTGGAATTCTACATGCTCGCATCCTCTGGACTTTCTCGGCAGCCTACCGATTTGCTCAAAATCCGGCCTATAAATCTCTGGCTTATCGTGCCTTCACCTACCTGAAAGAAAAGTTTATAGATACAGCGTATGGAGGCATGTATTGGGCTCTGGATTATAAAAGTGCCCCTTCAGATCGGAAGAAGCACCTCTATGCTCAATCGTTCGCTATCTATGGCTTAACGGAGTACTATGCCGCTTTTGAGGAAGAAGAAGCGCTGAATATGGCTAAAAGCATCTTTAAGCTGATCGAAGAGAAGGGATTTGACGCTACCCATTTGGGCTATGAAGAAGCCTTCTCGGAACAATGGACTCTCGAAAAGGATGCCCGTCTCAGTGAAAAGGACGACAATACGCCAAAAAGCATGAATACGCATCTGCACGTATTAGAGGCCTACACGAATTTGTACCGATACTGTAAACCCAATAGTCTTAACATCAGGATATCTCAGCTACTCGATGTATTTCTCGATCGAATCATTGACGCCGGACAACATACCCTGATCAACTTTTTTGATTCTGACTGGACCCCTAAATCAAATATAACTTCATTTGGACATGATATAGAGGCATCCTGGTTATTAACCGAGGCTTCTAACGTGATCGAAACCTATCACCGCAAAGAGGAATTGAATATCCGGATGTCAGCTATTGCGGAGACTGTACTTACGAAAGGATTAGATGAAAACGGTGGAGTGTATAACGAGTCATTGAATGAAGTCATTATTGATACCGATAAAGACTGGTGGCCACAGGCAGAGGCTTTGGTAGGTTTTTTAAATGCGTACGAGCTTACCGGTGACGAGCGTTTTCTGTCGGGAGTGATTTCGGTATGGGAGTTCATAAAGACTTCCTTTATCGACCGGAACCATGGTGGCTGGTTCGAGAAGGTATCTGCAACAGGTGTGGCATATCCACTTCATAAAGTAAGGGAGTGGAAGTGTCCGTATCATAATTCAAGAGCGGCTCTTGAAGTGATGCATCGGGTTACCCGGTTGCTTGAGCTTGCGCCGGTACATCAAGGTAAAGATTAAGGGACGCAGGCCATGTTCAGCATAAAAAAGCGTATTCAACTTATAGCGGTATTCACTCTATGGACCGTAGCTGCGGTTGCCCAGCCGGAAAACAGGATCAATCACCAGGGCCAGGATTTATTCCTCAATGGGGGGAATATCGCCTGGCTTGATTTTGCGCGGGATGTGGGACCTGGTACCACCCGTTTGTCCGAATTGAGGACCATGTTTGAACAGGTGAACGCCCGGGGAGGGAACACCATGCGGTTCTGGGTCCATATTACAGGAGCCAATACTCCATCCTGGAGTGGTAACACGGTAACAGGTCCGGGTACGGGCACCATTGACGATATGCGAAATATACTCGATGCTGCCTGGGAGAATAATGTAGGTCTGGTGCTCTGTCTCTGGTCGTTTGATATGCTTCGCACGTCGAACGGGACTGGAATTACCAACCGCGCGAAGGCTTTGCTCGAAGATTCAACCCTTACCCAGCGATACATTGATAATGCTCTCATTCCTATGGTAGAAGCATTAGGAGATCATCCGGGGGTGATTGCCTGGGAGATCTTTAACGAACCGGAAGGCATGACGGAGGAATTTGGATGGGACTTTACCCGTCATGTTCCAATGAGCGCTATCCAACGATTCGTTAATCAAACGGCAGGGGCCATTCACCGTACTAATGCAAATGCCAAGGTCACAAACGGCTCCTGGAGTTTTCATGCCCTGGCTGAAACGAGCAGTCCTGTCTCAAAGAATTACTATTCCGACACCGAATTGATTTCAGCTGGTAAAGATTCACTAGGTATCCTTGATTTTTACCAGGTGCATTACTATTCCTGGGCAGGTACAGAATTATCTCCCTTTCATCATAATGCTGATCATTGGGGACTCCAAAAGCCGATTGTTGTGGGTGAGTTTGGAATACCCGACGAACTGTTCGGGATAGATGGAGATACCTTGTACGAAGAGCTTTATACCAGGGGCTATGCCGGTGCCTGGGTATGGCAATGGGTGGATTGGTACTCAAACAGGGGAACTTACGCGGAAAGCTGGCTACGTGGACTGGATCAAATGTATGCGTTAAGCATTAAATACGCGGAGGATGTCACCATCGGTGAGCGGTTACCGCGGGTACTGGAGTTTGAGACCTTCCCGGACGAAATAGCCGTAGGTGATTCTGCCCGGTTAACCTGGTTAGCGACCTTTTCTGAAACAACCACCCTGAACGGAGAAATGGTCAGCGCGATAGATACAGTCTGGGTTAAACCGGAACTAACTACGGAGTACACTCTAATTGCAACGAATGGAGATAATGCGGATACCGCCTCGGTAACCGTTACCTTGGTAGAACCCAACCAAATTAATCGTGCACTCCAGAAAAAGGTATATATCCTTGAAAATGAAACATGCTGTGGTAACGACGTCCCCGATAGAGTAGTAGATGGAGATTTGGCTACACGATGGGCCAGCGCCTGGAAGAATAACCAATGGATTTATATCGATCTGGGCGAAGTAGTAGACATTTCTCAGGTAATCCTGGAATGGGAAGTAGCCTATGGGAATAGCTACAACATCGATGTGTCGCTGGATACCAATCTCTGGACTACGGTATTTGAAGAACGGGATGGAGATGGAGATACCGACGAAATCGTATTTCAAACTCCGGTAAAAGGGAGATACGTGCGCATGTTTGGTCTCACTAGGGCCACTACGTTCGGGTTTTCGCTATGGGAGTTTGAAGTAAAAGGAGTTCCCTCAGTCACCCAGCCTCCTGCAGCAGCGTTAGTGGTACCCTCTGCCGATATCGAGTTAAGAACAGGGTCTGATCTTCAGGTTGAGCTGAATGTTGAGGAAGGTTCAGGGAGCATACAACAAGCCGTATTCTTTTCGGATGATCAGGCCTTTGATACCGTTTATACCGCTCCATTTGCGACTTCTTTTGAGGATGTGGAAACCGGTGAACGTTCCATTTCTGCAAGGCTCACCGACAGCAACGGATTTATCGTACAAACCGACGCCTATACGATTACCGTAACCGAAAACCTCGACGAAAAACGAATGGAAGCCGAACAGGCAGTATTGAGTGGAGAGGTAAGCCGCAGGGTGCAACAGGCGGGGGTAAGTGGCGGAATGTTTACCAGAATGGATGAGGTCGGTGTGATAGACTGGAAAAATGTGGGCCTTGGCAGAGGAAACATATTTGACCTCCGGTTTCGCTACCGGGTGACTTCTGGTTCAAAAAGGCAGTGGTTAAGTGTAAACGGTATACCTACAGATACGCTACAATTCCTGGAACATTCCGGCGCCTGGGGTATTTTCGACACTACGATTACCGTCACGGAACCACTTATTGAGTTGGGGATACAGTCTCTGGATGGTTTCATGGATATTGACTATCTCGAAGTAAGCATTAACGAGTTTTCGGTGAATAACGAAGAAGATGCCGGGATACCGGCACGGCTGAGCCTGGCTCAAAATTACCCCAATCCGTTTAATCCATCTACATCCATACAGTATTCATTAGCAGATGCATCACAGGTATCCATTATGGTGTTCAACCTGCTTGGACAACATGTGGCTACCCTTGTAAACGGGAGAAGAACGGCGGGCAATCATGAAGTAAGATGGGATGCATCAGCCGTTTCCAGTGGGGTGTATATGTACCAGATTCGATCCGGAAGTGAGGTTATCACCCGGAAAATGCTGCTTATCAAGTAGGGAGAACACATGATGAAACCACGTTTTATAATCGGCTTACTCTTTGTGATGGCGGGTGTACTGGCATGCGAACCGGAAAAACAAGATGCAAGTAAGGGCTTTGTACAGGTAGAAGGAGGGGCATTTACCCTGAATGGCGATTCCTATACCTTCGCAGGCACTAATTTCTGGTATGGCGCCTATCTGGGCAGCCCGGGGCCGGAAGGGGACAGAGACCGACTGGTAAAAGAGTTGGATATCCTGCAGTCATACGGAATCACAAACCTGAGAGTATTGGGCGCCTCAGAAGAAAGCAGATTCGAGAATGCCCTTACACCGGCTCTTATCCAACAAGATGGAACCTACAACGAAGAACTGTTAGTCGGGCTCGACGTTTTGCTTGCAGAAATGGCTAAACGCGATATGAAAGCGGTCATCTTTCTGAACAACTACTGGGAGTGGTCGGGGGGGATGAGCACGTATAACGAGTGGTTTGGAGACGGTTCGGCCGTTGATCCGGCTGATGGAGACTGGGAAGCCTTCATGAAATATTCGGCGCGTTTTTATAAAAACAAGGAGGCACAGGAAGCATACCGTGCCTACATCAGTCAGCTTGTTGAGCGAAAAAATACAGTTACAGGTATTGCCTATAAGAACGACCCCACGATTATGAGCTGGCAACTGGCCAACGAACCCCGACCAGGCCGTGGAGTAACCAGCATACCCGATATTCCCGTTTATGTAGACTGGGTGGATCAGACCGGGGCATTCATTAAATCGATCGCTCCACACCAACTAGTATCTACAGGTAGTGAGGGCAAAGTGGGTAGTTTAGACTCTATGGAGGTATACATTGATGCGCACGATTCTCCGAATATCGATTACCTGACCTTCCATATGTGGGCTAAAAACTGGGGATGGTTTAACCCCGATGATATGAGTGGAACATTCCCAACCACTGTAACTAAGGCTACAGCCTACCTGGAAACGCATGTAGAGGTGGCCAAACAGCTTAATAAGCCTATTGTCATGGAGGAATTCGGACTATTCCGGGATGGAATGGAATTCGATCGTGGCACTCCGGTTACTTATCGGGATCAATACTACCAACTTATCTTTGATTTTGTAGAAAAGGAAGACGTCTTTTCAGGAACCAACTTCTGGAGCTGGGGTGGTTTGGGGGTAAAACAGCATCCCGATGCAAAATGGAGACCGGGTGATCCGTTCACTGGTGATCCTCCGCAGGAGCCTCAGGGCCTCAACTCCGTGTTTGCCGACGATTTCTCTACATTGGAAATCATAAAAGCACATGTTCAAAACCTGAACAAACAGTAACGCATGAAGGTATCCGGGTTCATACTATTCCTACTTCTGTTGTGTGGATCTGTAACAGGGTGTAATCAGGATACCGGGAGAGACACTCAGAAGCCGAATATTATTCTCATTTTAACCGACGATCAGGGGTGGGGTGATGTGGCGCATAATGGAAATGAAGGCATTGATACCCCAATGATGGATCTGCTTGCACGCGAAGGTGCCCGATTCGACCGGTTTTATGTGAGCCCGGTGTGTGCACCCACGAGGGCCAGCTTGCTAACCGGACGTGATCACCTCAGAACAGGAGTGCAGTGGGTTACCTACGGATTGGAAAATATGAGGGCTGAAGAAGTGACCCTGGCCGAAGTGTTAAAAAAGGATAGTTATCAAACCGGACTCTTTGGAAAATGGCACAATGGATCTCACTTCCCCATGGACCCTGAAGGGCAGGGGTTCGATACCTTTTTTGGATTTAAAACCGGACACTGGAACAACTATTTCGATACGGCTTTAACCTGTAATGGCAGCCCGGTGAATACCGAAGGATACATTACCGATGTATTAACCGATTCGGCACTCACCTTCATCGAACGGAACAGGAATCAGCCCTTTTTTGCCTTCATCCCGTACAACGCTCCTCACAGTCCGTTTCAGGTGCCGGATAAGTACTTTTTCAAATACAAAAACCGGGGTCTCGATGATAAAAATGCGTCGGTATATGGAATGGTTGAAAACATTGATGACAACATCGGGCGAATCCTGAATAAACTGGAAGAACTGCACCTGAATGAACACACCATTGTCCTGTTCCTTACCGATAATGGTCCTAATGGAGGAGATCGGTTCAACGGCAATATGAAAGGCTGGAAGGCCAAAGTGGATGAAGGAGGGGTACGGGTCCCTCTTTTGATACGATGGCCCGGAAACATTGAACCTGGCTCTGTTGTAGATGCTCTCACTGCTCATATCGATATACTGCCTACTCTTGCAGAATTAACCGGGGTGCCACTTGAGGATTCACTTCACCTGGACGGACGCAGCTTTGCTTCGTTGTTGTTGGGAAAAGAGCAGGATTGGCCGAACCGTTATTTGTTTACTCATCAATCGAGATGGGACTCTCTGGAACAACATCCTTCCTCTGTGCGGGATAACCGGTATCGGGCGGTTAATTATGGAGGGCAATGGGAATTATACGATATGCTGGCCGACCCGGCTCAGCAAAGAGACATCGCCACTAAAGCTCCGGAGATCCTCTCAACATTCAGCACGGCGTATGAAGAATGGTTTCAAGAAGTAAGTCAGGGATTGGATAAACCCAGATTTATCCCGCTGGGATATGAAGAAGCGCCCGAAGTGCACATACCTGCACCGGAGTTGTCATTCTCCGGCAACATACAGTTTAAAGGTACATCCGGATGGTCAAACGATTGGTTGGTGAACTGGACCTCTGAAGAGGATGAAGTTATGGTTCCGGTTCAGGTGGTATCTGACGGGGTGTACGAAGTGACGTTCGAGTATAATCTGTCGCCATCTGATGCGGGAGTTGAAGTTACCATTTCTTCCTCCTCTGCATCCCTGAATACAACCGTTACTCAACCCTTTGTTGGGCAGCGGATATCTAGCCCGGATCGCGTACCCCGGGGAGAAGTTTACGAGAAAACATGGGCTATGCACCAGGCAGGTGCGTTATACCTGAACAGGGGCGAGCAGGAACTGAACATCCGCGCATACCGCATACCGGGCAAAGAATCCATGGAACTTAAAAGCGTCATCCTGAGAAAGAAATCATGAAACAGGATGCATCATATCGGCTACATGATCGTGTGATCCATTTGACTGGGTGCAAAAACAGGGGTGTGATCATCCTGAACAGATATTTCTTTGTTGCGGTAGGCCTGGTTTGCTGGCTGGGAATCGGCTGTAGTTCGAAAGAGGACTCTGGTTCAACGCAACCCGCTCTTATTGATACAAACGCCACAGAAGAAACACACGCCCTTTATCATAACCTGCATGCCATGAAGGGAAAGCATGCCCTGTTTGGGCATCAGGCTACGCTATCGTATGGTTACACTTGGATGAATGAACCCAACCGATCAGACGTAAAAGATGTGACCGGCTCATTCCCGGCGTTGTATGGATGGGATGTTGCCGATTTTATCCGGGTGGAACACACCGCCGAAGATGCGATAATGGCAAAGAAGAAATCGTTAGGATTTGCTACAGAAGCTCTGAAACGGGGTGGCGTACTCACCTATTCATGGCACCAGTTCAATCCGGTTACGAAGGGCTCGTTTTATGATACCACTCCAGCTGTTCATACTCTGTTGCCGGGAGGAGAGCATCACGAAACCTATCAAACTACCCTCGATTCCTTAGCCTCCTATTTTAATGCCCTGAATCCTATGCCGGTGATCTTTCGGCCTTATCATGAACACAATGGAGATTGGTTCTGGTGGGGTAAAGGATTGACATCAGAAGAGGACTATATCGCATTATGGCGTTTTACGGTGGAATATCTCAGGGACCAAAAAGGAGTACATAATCTTATTTGGGCCTTTTCTCCGGATCGAAGCCGCCTGAGTATGGAGTCTTTCGAGGAAGAGTACGCTTACGGTTATCCTGGTGATGAATATGTAGACATTATCGGGCTTGATAACTATTGGGATGTGGGCCACAAGGAAAATAAGGCATCAAAAGAGGTGAAAAACGCTCAGTTTGTAGAAAGCCTGGCCCGTACTGCTGGCATAGCCCGCAAAAAGAATAAAATAGCCGCATTGACTGAAACCGGCCTCGAAGCTCTGCCCGATAGTTTGTGGTGGACAGGTACTCTTCTTAAAAGTATGCAGTACAATGAGTTGACGCGGGAAATTGTATACCTTCAAGTGTGGCGGAATGCAAACAAAGAGAAGGAGCAAAGAGATCATTTCTATGCACCTTACCCCGGTCAGAAAAGTGCGGATGACTTTATTCGGTTCAAAGAAAGTACGTTTATTCTTTTTGAGGATGCGCTTCCCGGGATGTACGAAAACGGGGTGAACAGGGAGTAATCATGCATTGTGTAATCCAACAAAAGGTCAGCCATGAGTAACGAATTAAATCAGCATAAACTAAGCCTTCGGGAAAAAGCAGCATACGGTCTTGGAGACTTTGCCTCCTCCATGTTCTGGAAGCTTTTTTCCATGTTTTTATTGTTTTTCTACACGGACATTTTCGGGATTTCTGCTGCGGCTGTTGGCACCATGTTCCTGTTAACAAGGGTCTGGGATGCAGCCAACGATCCATTGATGGGTATTCTGTCAGATCGCACACAGAGTCGGTTTGGAAAATTTCGTCCCTATCTGCTCTATGGGGCCCTTCCATTCGCTATAATCGGGATTCTCACGTTCAGTACACCGGATTTATCACCCACCGGTAAGCTGGTGTATGCTTACATCACATACAGTCTTATGATGATGGCCTATACCGCTGTAAATGTTCCGTATGCCTCGCTGATGGGGGTGATGACGAGCAATACAGATGAACGTACCTCCCTGGCGTCATTTCGGTTTATTGGTGCATTCACCGGAGGGCTTCTTGTCACCTCAACCGCTAACTATTTCATTGCCTATTTCGGGGATGGAAGGGAATCTTCAACAGGGTTTCAGATTACCGTTTCTATCTATGCGATATGTGCAGCGTTACTATTCGTGCTCACTTTTTTAGGAACGCGGGAACGACTTGCCCCTCAAAAGCAACAGAAGCAAAGTCTGAAGGCAGATCTCAAGGATATTTCAAAAAACGGACCGTGGTTTATCATGCTTGGGGCCGCTATTTCCATTCTCATATTTAACTCCCTCAGAGATGGATCCATTCTGTACTACTTTAAGTATTACGTGAAAGACCAGGAGCTTACCCTGTTGGGTAACACCTACGCATTAGGCACAACGGCCTTGTCATCAGCCTATCTCTCGGTGTGGCTGGGTTCCAACATCATCGGGGTTCTTCTGGCAAAGCCACTGTCCGATCGGATGGGGAAGAAGAAAACCTTTCTTACCGCTTCGTTACTGTCAGCGGTGCTCAGTGTAGGCATCTTTTTTATTCAACCCGATCAGCTCATCCTCTTATTTGGAAGTAATGTGCTTATTGGAATAACAGCAGGGATTGTATTGCCACTCATATGGGCCATGTATGCTGATATTTCCGACTACTCCGAATGGAAAACAGGAAGGAGAGCAACGGGGCTTATTTTTTCTTCCTCATCGATGTCTCAAAAATTCGGATGGACCATTGGCGGAGCCATCAGCGGGTGGTTACTTGCTGCATTTGGTTTCCAGGCCAACGTAGAACAAACCGACGAAGCCTTACTGGGTATTCGTCTCATGTTAAGCATCATCGCTGGAGTGGGAGCACTGCTTTCAGCCGCGTTTATGTATTTCTATAAACTGGATGAGAACACCATGTACGACATCCAGAACGATCTTGAACAATCCCGTTCAGAACATACTTAATCCCTTTATCATGATGAACAACGGACTGCTTTTTGCCTGTATCGGCCTCTTTTGCATCTCCTGTCAGGCGACTGAACAAAAACCGGCCTACCCATACACCCTGGTAGACGCACAGGCAACACAGGAAACCAAAGCTTTGTTTGCCAACCTGAAGAAGATATCTGCAACTCATGTGTTGTACGGTCATGAAGATGACCTTGCGTATGGTGTAAAATGGGAGAATGAACAAGGACGATCGGATGTGAAAGAAGCATCAGGATCCTACCCCGCAGTATACGGGTGGGACTTGGGAGACTTGGCTCAAATCGATAAAGCCGATAACCTTGATGGGGTGGATTTCGACAACATGAAGCAGTGGATAAAAGAAGGGTATCAGCGGGGTGGTGTGATCACCCTCAGCTGGCATATGAACCATCTGGGTACTGAAGGCGATACCTGGGATACCACTCGTGTTGCTCACCGGCTGCTTCCGGACGGTGATTTACACAACGAATTTAACGCGATGCTCGACCGGTTTGCATCGTTCGTTTCTGACCTGAAAGCTGATTCGGATCAGCAAGAATTAATACCCGTGATTTTCCGTCCCTATCACGAACACACCGGTTGGTGGTTCTGGTGGGGATCAGAAAGTACCACGGTTGAAGAATATGTTAGCCTATGGCGATATACCGTAGAGTATCTGAGAGACGTAAAACAAGTGCATAATCTGCTATACGCCTACTCTCCAAACTCATTGAGTGAGTTCGACTCATATGACGACTACTGGGAAAAGTACCCGGGTGATGCCTACGTGGATATTCTCGGGTTTGATGACTATTTCACCCTGCAAGGCAGATATGGACATGAGGATGGGGTAGCAGCCCTGGGTGAACATCTTTCCTGGTTAGCCTCACAAGCCAGAGATCGGAATAAGATTGCAGCGATTACAGAAACCGGTTTGGAGGGCATGACAGATCCCACCTGGTTCACCCAAAAACTGCTTAAAGCCATACAGTATAGCGAAGATAGTAAACAGATTGCCTACGTATTAACCTGGAGAAACGCTCAGGAATGGACTAAAGAAGGACATTTTTACGCGCCCTACCAGGGGCATTCCAGTGCTTCCGATTTCAGGAGTTTCAGAGAAGATGGATTTGTTCTCTTTGAAGATGAGCTTCCCGATATGTATACCCTTACCGGATTCTGAATGCATGAATATTTCAAGGCGGGCATTTTTACAGGCAAGCACAGCATTAGGAATCGCATTAATTCCCGGAATTCACTCATCAGGCATTAGTATGCACATCGCCGAGGATAAAAAGAACCGTATCGCCTTGTCTCAATGGGCATTTCACCGAGCCATTTTCGGAGACCTTAAAGAAAATGATTACCATGAATGGCTTCGCTTACTTAAAACTGACCCGGATCAAACATGGCAGGGTGAGTTACATCCGCTAGATTTCCCTGTAAAAGCCCGTGAACTTGGTTTCGGGGCAGTGGAATACGTGAATACGCTGATGTATGGACACGCTCGCGATACGGTCTTTCTCAAAGAGCTAAAGGGAAGAACCCAATCAGAAGGCATAGAAAATATGCTCATCATGGTAGACGAAGAGGGAATGCTTGGAGATCCGGATGCTGCAAAACAAAAGGAAGCCGTAACCCGGCATGCAAACTGGCTCTACGCCGCAAAAGAACTGGACTGTTTTGCTATACGGGTTAATGCTCACAGCGTGGGAGACTGGGAGGAACAAAAAAAGCGTTGTGTGGATGGATTGCATCAGCTGTTAGAGAATGCCCGGGAAATGGATCTTTCGATTCTTATCGAAAATCATGGCGGTTTGTCCAGTAATCCCGACTGGCTCCTGCAGACGATCCAGTTGGTTGATGACCCACGCCTGGGCACTATGGTTGATTTTGATAATTTTCAATGGTCTCAAACCCGCATATGGAATGGGGAGCACCGGTACGATCGCTATGAAGGAGTGAGTAAGCTGATGCCACTTGCCAAAGCGGTGAGTGCCAAATCGTATGCCTTTGATGATTCCGGGTATGAGACTACCATTGATTTTAAACGCATGATGGGTATTGTCGCTGAGAGTGGGTACGATGGGCATATCAGTGCAGAATTTGAAGGAAATCAACTCAGCGAAAAAGACGGAACCCTGGCTACTAAATCTCTCATCGAACGCTATCTATCTTCTTAACACCGGTACGTATGAAAACCTATTTCCTGTGGTTTTTTATTAGTTTGATATTCGTTAACCCACTGCAAGCCCAGCACTTACCAGAAACAGATAAGCCAGTAAATCATTCGTCTTCTTTTATCCGGTTTGCCATTGTTGGAGACCGCACGGGCGGAATGAGACCTGGAATTTTTGCTGCGGCCATGGATAAAGTAAATCTGATGCAACCCGAATTTGTGCTGTCAGTAGGTGATTTAATTGACGGCTACACCGAAGATCCTGAAGTCTGGAATGCCCAGTGGGACGAATTTGATGCCATCGTGGATAAACTGGATATGAAATTCTACTACGTCCCGGGAAATCACGATACCAGTAATGAGTTACTAACCCAGGTTTGGAAAGACCGTCATGGAAGAGACTACTATCATTTTTTATACAACAATGTGCTTTTCGTTATCCTAAATACCGATGCCATAAAGAATGGAGGTCTGGGAGAAGAACAGATTACCTATTTCGAAGATGTTCTTAGTGAACATGAAGACGTACGGTGGACCTTTGTATTCATGCATCGTCCTTTGTGGTCGTACGGCGATAAAGCCGGATACGAAAAAATAGAACAGGCTCTGGGTACTCGATCATATACCGTGTTCTCTGGTCATCATCATCATTATCGGTATAAAATACACAATGGTATGGAGCATTATACGCTGGCCACCACAGGTGGAGGGAGCTGGATGAGGAATAAAAACCTGGGTGAATTTGATCATATCACCTGGGTGACTATGAAGGATAAAGAGCCGGAAATTGCCCATATCGAGATAGATGGCATTCTTGAACCTGATATCGTTTCGGAAGCAGATTATGCCGATATCCAGGTTATACGTAGAGGGGAGTGGATGTCGGTTCAACCATCCGTCATGGATGCTGCGGAATTGACCGATCATGACATCGTCGTTGAATTACGAAATACAGCCGCCCGACCTATGAAGGTTCATGGCACGTTTCCTCCTCAACATGGAATCTCTTTCTACCCGGATTCCATCAGCAAAACACTGGCACCGGGAGTGGAAGAAACCCTTTCCATGCAGCTAAAGGCGACTGATCAGGCTGTAAAAATGGCCACGTTAGATAATCATCCGCTTCAGATTGAACTGATGGCCGGATTTGAAAGAGAGCCTAAACCAGATATACAGGCTCCCGCAACGGGCACGATATTAATGGACTGGATACACCCTTTGCCTAAAGCCACGTGTTCAATAAATGTGGATGGAAAATTAACCGAGTGGGATAACAATAGGATGATTACCGTCGAGGCTCCACAGTATCTGAGGCAGGGTTGGGACTGGAAGGGTAAAGAAGATGGTAACCTGCAGTTTGCGGCATGTCTGAGCGATAACGTATTGTATATAGGTGCCCGGTTTAATGACGATACGCGCATTCTTAAACAACATCCATCCGACATACGCTTTGATAAATTCTATGTGGATCTGGCCATCGGAACAGATTCCAGATCTCCTCTGAGTGCTGTTATCTACCTGGATAGTGACGGGCAGGTAGGCGTAGAAACAGGGGATACCCCTTGGCCATCTTTGGCTCATGCAATGATTACTACTAAGGAGCAAAACCAGATACTTGAACTAGCTATCCCTTTACAGGCACTATCGTCTTTGACCATAGATGAGCTGAAAGAAATTCGCATAAACATAGGGGTGATGGATCATGATCGCCCGGAAAACACCAAACCCTCTGAGTTTTGGTGGCGTCCGGTTTGGGATAGTGAAGTAGATTATGAAAGAAGTGGAATATTCAGGATTATACACCCCGAATAATACCAGTTTATGATTGCGTGATGATCCAACCAACAGGTGATGCGTGAAAACGTCTCCCAGTGATTTCTACGACAGAGTGTATGAAGTAGTAGCCCTGATACCGGAAGGTAAGGTTACTTCATACGGAGCTATTGCCCAATACCTTGGCGTAAAATCCGGGGCTCGTATGGTGGGCTATGCAATGAATAACGCCATACTCAGCAAAGAACGCTTAGGTTTTGCCATACCGGCACATCGCGTGCTTAACCGACTGGGACAATTAACCGGGCGCCATCATTTCCCGGGCGATGCTATGCGGGAACGATTGGAGCAGGAAGGGGTAGAATTTGTTGAAGAATACACCGTTAACTGGGAACGACATTTTTGGGATCCTTTTGAACTGGAATCGTAGTTATTGCCTATGAAAATTTTTCTTTCTCTGTTGGTTGTTTTGATGAGCGTACATCTTTCATATGCTCAAAAGCCGGAACTTCAACCCATTGATGCGGAACAACTTGCCGGTTTAATTGCCAATCACAAAGGGGATAAACCCATTTTACTGAATGTGTGGGCAACCTGGTGTTCACCCTGTGTTGAGGAGCTTCCCTATTTATTGGAGTTAGAAAAAAAGTATGCCAATCAATTTGAACTTGTGTTGGTAAGCGCCGATTTTAAAGAGGCTGTTCCGGAAGCACAGTTGTTTCTGGAAGAACAGGGAGTTAGATTCACAACCTATCTCAAAACAGGAAAGGACGATACATTTATTTCAAGACTTTCCACAACTTGGACGGGTGCTCTACCGTTTACGATCATATTCTCGAAGCAAGGCGACGTTTCCTCGGAATGGGAGGGTAAAGCTGAATTCGAGCAATTTGAAAAGGAATTACTAAAAGTAATAAACTAATACGATGCTCATGAAAAGAACGAAGTTTATGTTACCGGTATTGAGTGCTCTCTTGATACTGGCCGCTTTTTCAAAAAAAGCTGAACGACTGGAAATTGGGGCCAAAGCACCCATGACCAATCACGAAGTAGAGGATGTTTCCGGACGGAACCTTACGCTTCAGTCCGTGGCAAAAGACAACGGATTACTCGTTATTTTTTCCTGCAACACGTGCCCCTGGGTCGCAAAATGGGAAGATCGTTACCTCACCATAGCCGAGCAGGCCAAAGAAAACAACATTGGTGTGATTGCGCTGAATCCGAATGAAAAAATCCGGGATAAAGGTGAATCCATGGACGACATGAAAATGCGCGCGGACAAAAAGGGCTACACCTTTTACTACGCAATGGACACTGATCACCAATTGGCGGACGCTTTTGGTGCAACTCGTACACCCGATGTATTTCTGTTCAATAGTAATATGGAGTTAGTATACCAGGGTGCTATTGACGATAATGCCGATTCAGCTGACGAAGTAGAAGAATCGTATCTTGAGAATGCGATAAACGAACTGATTGCAGGCGAAGCGGTTAGCAAAACCACAACCCGCTCATTGGGATGTACCATTAAGCGTACACGGTAATTCAGCAAGAATTCTCTTATTTTTAAGCTCTCCCCTAAAAGGAGAGCTTTTTTTGTATCCATAAATTCCATTTGAGAAGTGCCAACCTGGATTTTACACACCCAATTTAAATTTGATGCCGCCCACTTTATTGAGGGATACGACGGTAAATGTGGCCGTATGCATGGCCATTCTTATAAAGTTAAAATGACGGCCAAGTCCCATAAGCTTAACCCATCAGCTTATCTGAAGTCAGACGATATGGTCTGTGACTTTAAAGAACTGAAGTGGGCTGCCCGAGATTCAGAAAAAGGAGGGCTTGACCACGGCGTTCTAAATGAGTTGATGGACGTTAATACAACGGCTGAGCGTATTGCAGAATACATCCATCAGGAAACCAAAAAAAGAATACCAGAAGGTATTGAATTAGTCGTTACGGTTTGGGAAACCGATACCTGCTGGGTGGAATATACCGACCAGGATGTCTGATACCACTATCATACCAACCGTTGGTGCACCTGATGTTATGGAAGTGGAATACCCTGTCATGGAGCATTTTTATACCATCCAGGGCGAAGGCGCACACACAGGAAAAGCTTCCTACTTTATCCGTACCGGAGGATGTGATGTTGGTTGCTGGTGGTGTGATGTGAAAGAAAGCTGGGACGAATCAGCCCACCCCCGTCTTAAGGTGAACGAATTGGTGGAGGTAGCCAAGAAGAGTGGAGCACCCTTTGCGGTAATCACGGGGGGCGAACCGCTATTACATAACCTCGACGCACTTACTATAGCTTTACAAGAAGCCGGTTTAAAAACACATATTGAGACCAGCGGTTCCTCTCCGTTTTCAGGTCGTTTCGACTGGGTTACGCTTTCTCCCAAGAAGTTTAAACCACCCTTGGAAGAAATCTATGCTCATGTAGACGAGTTAAAAGTGGTGGTCCTCCGAAAAAATGATTTTAAATGGGCAGAACAACATGCGTTGAAATGTCCGGAAGGCACAACGCTCCTGCTTCAGCCGGAGTGGGATACCCCCGAATCTATCCCGCTCATTGTGGATTATGTGAAAGCAAACCCTCAATGGGGAATCAGTTTACAAACGCATAAGTTTTTGAATGTACCGTGAGTATTTCCAGTGAATGTTCTGTTGTTATAACGGGTGGTTCTAAAGGAATCGGATGGGCAATTGCCAAGGTATTTGCCAGAGATACCGATCATCCGATTGTACTTATCGCCAGAAATGAAGAAGACCTGATTACCGCAAAGAAAGAGCTCATTCGGTTGGGTGCTGTATCGGTTCAATGGTTTGTCGCGGATGTAAGTAAGGAGAAAGAAATAGCCACTATCCCATTTGATACGTTGAACCCAGGCGTGTTAGTAAACAATGCCGGACACTTCTTATTTAAAAAACTGGAACATACTTCTCCCGATGAATTTGAAGCCCAGTTTCGGGTAAACACATTGTCCGCTTTTTTAATGGCGAGTTACTGTCTTCCCTTTATGGTGAAACAAGACCAGGGACTTATTGTTAGTATTAGCTCTCGTGCAGGGTTGGTCGGTTTCGATAATTGCGGAGCATACGCCATGAGCAAACACGCTCTTAATGGGTATATGCGTTCTCTCAGAAAAGAATGGTATGGCCGAAACCTGTCGGTAACCACGATAAATCTTGGACAAACATACTCAAACTCCTGGGCTGGTAGCACTGTTGATCCGAAAACATTGATCAACCCCGAGGATGTTGGGTTGATCATCAAAGACCTTACTCGGCTCTCTCCCCAAAGCGTTGCCGAAGAGATGACTATTATGCCGCAAGGTGGAGAAGTGGCTCCGTTTTAAGGATGTAAGCTAAGTATATCACGGATGATCATTCAGCCAGCTTTTGGCTTCAGCGGTATACCAGTTAGGGGAGAAGTTCCGGGCTTCTACAATTTCCCGGTAATGGTGCCTGGCTTTTTCAATTTCACCATTCCGGTCATAAAAAGTGCCCATATACACATGAGTGTACGGATTAAAAGGATATTCTTGAATGAGGTGCTTTCCGATACGTTCAATATGTGTGTCGAACGTCCGGAATTCACCCAGGTCCCGGTAAAAAGCAACGGTTTTCAAAAAACCCAGT
>JBCBST010000014.1:0-41550 GCA_039819115.1 Bacteroidota bacterium | reverse complement strand
ACTTCAATTTTTCCAACAGGATCAAGTGCGGGAATATGATAATCATGTAAATAACTTCTTATGTATCGCTCTTTTTATCGTGACTAATGGGCTCCTTTACCCGCTGAGAACGCATTACCTTCAATGAACCTTCTCTCAAGATTCCGATCAGGACATTAAATCATGGTATTCATATACGGCGCAAACCTTGCTTCATATAGTTTTGAAGCGTCTATCAGATACGGAAAGGCTTCTCTGTCAAGGAAACCTATTTAGACTTGATAATAATCACGCCGTTAAACGCTCTGGTTCCGTAAATATACGCGTCCGGGCCTTTTAGTACTTTTATGCTTTTTATATCGTCTGGAGTAATCATGTTGTACAAATCCGAATAGCTGGCTACCTGAATGTCGTTGAATATAAACATGGGCTCCCCCCCTCCATCACGGTAAACCGTTGTTGCGTCTTCTCCTCCAATCCTTACACTCGTTGCGTTAAACGAATTTGACTCAGCACCCCGGATGGTGATATAAGCACTTGCACCGCTTCCTCTCACACTAATTCCTCCAATTCGCATCAGATGGGCCGTCAAATCAACAGCATAGTCAAGATTGGTCAGTTCTCCCGCTTGGTAATCAGAGCCGGTATGAACATCCGGTTTTTCAGCACCCTGATCAGATACTACTTGTTTATTATTGGAACATGACGCTACCAATATCACACAAAACACGCAGACGAATAACTTCTCAGGTTTCATGACATAGGGATTAAGGTTATCTCGAACTGATCAATACCACTCCATTTACTCCTCGGGTTCCATATATAGATGCATCGCTACCTTTTAGCACTTTGATTCTTCCAACATCATCAAGCGTCAGCATATTATATGCTTCGAAATAGCTTCTTACGGGTAATTCGTTGATGACAAATAATGGCTCACCTTCTCCGGCTAAAAATGAATTTCCTTCACTACCTCTGATTCTGATTCGAGCTGTTGCACCAAATCCGGCAACCCGAACACCAGGAATTTTAACCAGATGAGTGGTTAAATCCATGGTATAATCCAGATTCGATAGTTCTGCGAACGATGACCCCGCCGTTGCTGAAACAGCCGGCTTTTTCTCAGACCTGGCACCATTTTTAACGTTTGAGCAGGATGATGTAAACAATAGTAGAGCAAAGAGTAGCAATAATCTCATAATGGAAAGAACTTGTTTCAACCTGTAAAAAAGCATTTTCTTTGAAAAACGCAAACAATAATCCTCAAGATCTTCACTTCTAATTTAAGGCATGTAACTCTTCCCTGTAGTATTTACCAGACTGAACGTCAAATCTGTGGTAATACATTGAAACAAGAGCGGCACATCTGCATGGATTTAGCTGGAATGCCGGTAAAACAGAAGGGTATCAATCCCTTTTCCCCAACACGTACCTGCCTAAAAAAGGAATTCGTGTAGTCGTGCTCTCCAGTCAAGGGGTTTATTATGCGTCATCCCTTCTTTTCTTTACCTGAACACCTATATTCGAACGTTGAATACACCAACCCTATCCTGGTTTTTATTCCGGATGTTCATTTTCTACTGTAGAACCATCACGCATGAAATCTTCATTCTCTGAGCAGGAAGTGCAAGCGATTATTAAACGTGCTGCCGAGCTTCAAAAACAGCAAGCGGAACAGGTTGCTCCAACCAGTAATCTGAGCCTTGAAGAACTGAAAGAAATCGGTAAAACTTCCGGACTGGATCCGGCTTTACTGGAAATTGCGGCATCGGAAATTGGATCTTCTTCCCGATCAGATATCACGATTGAACCTTCAGATACACATATCTTTGAAGAGCGACAGCTCATCACCCAGGCCGATCATGAAACCGTGTGGGATGAAATGGTTGCCGAACTTCGGCATCATTTTGGAAGTGACGCGTTCGGACGAACCGTAAACCATAACCATGAATGGATGCATACCAGCATGTCGGGAGTGGAAACGGTTGCCACAATAAAAAAACGGCCTACTGGGTACCAGTTACGTCTTTCTCAACGGGTAGGGCTGGCCAGTTCGTTAACCGAGGGAGTGATGTATGGAGGCATACTCGCCTTTGTTCTATCCATTGTAGCAGAGCTGGGAGCCGATTTTACCTTCATCGAGGGATCTGTGCTTTTTACCATGCTTTTTGTGTGCTGTTCTATTCTGGTTTACACGCTCGACATTGCCTGGCGTAAGAAAAAGAACCGGAGGTTGAATGAACTGGCATCCAAAATCCAGCGACAAGTTGGGGATTTGACCTCCTCTGGCAGCCCGAATATTCATATTGAAGATCGGGACGTACGATCCGATACCGCCGGACAGGATCTGGGAGATCGTCATAAAGCACCTCAAAACGGCATATGATATGCTGAAAGGACTCCGCACCGTTATTTACCCGGCCCCTGATCTCCAAAAGGCAAAAGGTTGGTATCAAGATCTACTCGGATATGGACCTTATTTTGAAGAGGAATACTATGTGGGGTTTAACGTGGGAGGATACGAACTGGGATTGCAACCGGAACGCGCGCCAGGTGCTGATGGCAGTATTTTGTATTGGGGCGTAGACTCCATTTATACCGCATGGGACTCCCTTATCCTGAAAGGAGCGTCTCCTCATGAAGAAATTATGCACGTTGGAGGAGAGGTGTACGTGGCCACCCTGCTCGACCCCTTCGGAAATGTGCTGGGCATCATCCAAAATCCTAATTTTAAAGCTGAGGGATAACATTGTTTACGCGTATTGGACTGGCAAAAGAAGTAGAATCACCAGAAAATCCCGGTTCGTTAGAACGTCGTGTGGCCCTTATACCTTCCGATGTACAACGATTAACGGATGCCGGTTGCCAGGTTTTTGTAGAAGATGGAGCTGGTGAAGGTGTAGGGTTTTCAAATGAAGCTTATGAGCAAGCCGGAGCTGTTCTTCAGGCACACAGCGACTTGTACAGGGATAAAGACCTGGTCGTCAAGTTTAAAGGCCCGGCTATGGATTCAATTCCTGAGATGAATGCGGGTACAGCGTTATTTTGTATGGCTCATTTTCACTCCTTTCCTAAACGTGCAGCGTTATTGGAGAAACACCGGATTACGGTAATTGCTATGGAAAACATCGTGCAATCGCCGGAGAGATTGGATGATGACTTGTTGCTTGGTTTCATGGCAGCGGATTACGCATCAGAACCCTGGATAAGAAGAGGTGGTATCGACCAACTTAACGTTCATGTACAAGGGTATTCTGATGTATTAGCGGGATTCATACGGAGAGTGATGGATCATAGACCGCAATCGCTAACCGTCTATCCAAATTCCATTCCTCCAAACCAGGTCTCGGCAAACCATCATTCTTTACTGGCGTTTGATGGACTTGAAGTACCTGAAGCTCTGCACAACGATGGCACCTACTCGACCGATGTGAGATCGTTCTCTAACCGGTATGGTTCACAGGCACTCGATTACTACCGATTGGTTAATCCCCCCTTTCCTTTGGGAAAGCGAAAAATTGAAAGTTTACATGAAACCGGCCAGGCTGGTGCCCGATATGGGATACAATTACTTCAGGAAACCAGTCCGCTCCAGAAAAAGCCGGAAGAACAAACGGTTGTTGTACTTGGATATGGGAATGTTGGGATGGGAGCGATCCATGAGTGTACATTACAAGGTGTACGCCGCATCCATATACTGGGAAAAGCACATACCGGGCCGGAAGCTATTCTTCCTTACCTGGAACAGGCCGATCTGGTGATAAATGGTGCCGAACAGCCGGTACATCTCAGGGGTAAGAATTTCCTGGTAACCGCCGACCATACCCGGCAGGTATTAAAAAAGGGAGCCGTGGTTATTGACCTCGTTGGAGGCAGTGCCACGAACCGAAGCGCGGTAGAACCTGTGATCGAATGCACGTATCTCACGGACCCGTACTTTGAACAAGACGGCATCTTCTTTTCTGCTCTTTGGGGTTGGCCTATGATGGGTTTTATGCGGGAAACGGCCATCAAATACAGCGGCCAAATCGCGGATATTCTTCTCGGTGAAGACCGACTGATTGACGGTGTGTCGGACATCCCGAATAGTATTAAACCAGCCATTGTTTGCGGACCATTTGCTCATGAATAATCACGACGCTACCTATTGGATCGAGAAACTGAACCTGAAGCCACACCCCGAGGGCGGGTTTTATGCAGAAGTATACCGTTCTGGAGATACCCTCCACTCTGATGCCTTACCCGGTTCCTATTCGGGCGATCGATCCGTGGTAACCTCCATCTATTTTTTGCTGAGAAGTGGAGATGTTTCCAAACTGCATATCCTCAAATCGGATGAGTTGTGGTTTCATCATTCCGGAAGTCCCATTGAGGTACATGCGATAACAGAAGATGGCACCCACCATTCAATCGTGCTAAGCACGGATAATCCGCAGGCTGTTATTGGTAAAAACACCTATTTCGGTTCCCGGATTACGGAAGAAAACAGCTACGCGTTGGTAAGCTGCGTGGTAGCGCCGGGATTTGATTTTGACGATTTTGAGATGCCACCCCGATCGGAATTACTTGCTCTGTTTCCTCAACATACACTCATTATTGAGCAGTTAACATGACCTGCTTTAAAACTAAGGGGTTGTTCATTGAGGCACAGGCAGTTTAAACTCACTCATCACCTGTTTTACCCATTGCTGAATACGCTGATCGGATAAGTGCGCTTCGTTATCTTCGTCGATGGCCAATCCGCAGAACACCCCTTCCTCCAGTTCGGCAACCGATGCATCATGCCCATACCCTTCGGTTGGCCATTTCCCCCATAAAACCCCACCATTCTCTAACACGACTTTTCCAATTATTCCCACCCCGTCAATAAACGTATCCGCATAACTGAATTGATCTCCAAGACCAAATATGGCTACGTGCTTCCCCTTAAAATCAATCGTTTTAAACTCATCAAAAAAGCTTTCCCAATCGCTTTGCAATTCGCCATCATACCAGGTAGAAAGCCCTAAAATAAGATAGTCGTAAGGAATAAAATCACTTGGAGACGCATCGTATACATCGTGTTTATCGATTACATCCTCGCCCATAAGCTCGATGATTTTTTCGGATGCCACCTCTGTAAAACCAGTATCCGTCCCAAAGAATAATCCAATAGTTTTTGACATGCTTTCTTGTGTTTTTGAGGTGCAAAGATAGATAAGCTTTATGTAAAAAGAACGATTATTTAGATTCGTTCTAAATAATATTCTACTACCTTTTTGTTTCTCCAACAGACATTCTGCTTCATACGCAAAGCACATAAAACCATACCACATGAGTGCCCTTTCACCTACCATCCTGCCCTTTTTAAAAGATCTGAAAGCCAATAATAACCGGGAGTGGTTTGAGGCCAATAAAAGCACGTACCGAACAGCCCATGCAGACATGGCGGCATTTATGGATGACCTGCTGGAAGAAATGAGAAAAATTGATTTGATTGAAAACGAATCGGGAAAGAAATCGCTGTTTCGTATTTACCGGGATGTGCGCTTTTCTAAAGATAAATCGCCTTACAAAACGAATTTTGCTGGTCATATAAAACGGGCAACATCGGCCTTAAGAGGAGGGTATTATCTCCAGGTTGAACCCGAAAATATTTTTATCGCTGCCGGGTTTTTTATGCCGGAGTCTGCCGATCTGAAACGCATTCGTGAAGCCATTGCAAGCGACGATAAGCCACTACGTTCTATCCTGGATAACCCGGATTTCAGCTCTATATGGGGGACCTTTGATGGGGAACGTGTTAAAACGGCACCTAAGGGATTTTCTAAGGATCACCCCGCCATCGACCTCATCCGGTTCAAGCAATTTCACCTTTCTCATACCTACACCGAAAAAGAGGCACTGGATGAATCCTTCAGCCAGCATATTGCTCACCACTTCCTGGTAATTCGCCCTTACTTCGATTATATGAGCGAGATACTTACTGCCGAATAGCTAACAAAGTAACCGGAGTTCATCTCCCACTCTTCTTCATTGCTGAAAACGCACGTATTGTTAGTGTTAAGACAAGACCATTGTTTTAACTAATCTTGTAAAAAAGTGAAAATAAAATAATCAATTGCAACTCATAACCAAGTGCAGTCCTCTATCTATGTACGATTAGTAATTAGTGATCTAACACTAATGCTAATAAACATAAATAAAACTGGTTATGCATATGAATCGTAATGTACTTATCGCATCCTGTATGGTATTTGTAGCTCTCTTCTACGCCTGCCAGGATGCTTCAACCAATATCACTAACGAGTCTGATCCTGCACAGGAAGAAACGCAGGACTTATCAAGTAGAATAACCGCTTTCGGTGACCCACCTTGTCTTGCCGGTCCTGAAGGGGATGACTGCTGTGAAGACCAGCTACTTCTCTCATTCGATTGTATCCCTGACGGGGGTGGAGATAACCCGGGCGGAGGCGGATTTAATGGACTTCCCGATCGGTTCCAGTATGTGAACCGAGGTAATACCTTTAAAAATATTTATACCTCTCATAGTTCAACAGGAACCGGAGGCTGGTCGGTAAATGCAAATTTCAGTGGTTCGGCATCTGGTGCAAAATCAAACAATGGTCCTGCTATCATAGAGTTTAACAATAAACTGTATACGTACTACAGAGGAGCTAGCGGAAAGGATATCTTCTATGCGCATACATCAAATGGAAGCACCTGGTCAGGTAATGGTCATATTGGAAATAACGCTAAATCCAATTTTTCGCCGGTAGCCATTGTTCATAACAATGAGATTTACGTGTATTACGTAGAAGAAAATGGCAACATCCCCAGGGTAAGTAAATCCAGCAATGGCACCACCTACACGCTGAACACACGACTACGGGATCAGTTTGGGAACAACCTGACCTGTTGTGGGGAATCGGATGAAGCCATAGGAGCGGCATCCTTCAACAATCAGATCTATTTCTTTTACAGAAACGGGTATCTCAGTTCAAATCCCGGTGAAATCTATTACCGAACCAGTACGGATGGAATCAATTTTTCAAGCCAGGTAACGGTAGCTGGTAATTGGCCTCATACCAAACCCTCTGCGAGCAGCGGAATAGCAACAACCGTTCATAATGGAAAACTGTACATCGCCTTCGCTGAAATGTATGAACCGGATACCGCCCCTAATTTCGGTCCGTTCTCGAACCGGTTGGTGGTACTGAGAACGGGTACCAATAATACGTTTCAGTGGGGTTCAGGAACCGGAGGCGATATCGATATTACTCCTTTTGTCACCAACGAGACTCCGGGTATTGCGAGCGATGGTAACCGCCTGGTTGTAGTGTATAAAAACCTGAATGAGGATATACGCTCGTATTATTATTCCGATCAGAACTTTCCGGGAAGTACGGCCAATGGCTTCAGCACCCTGGGAGGACTTAGCCGACGGTCTCAGGGCGCGTTAGCAAGTGGAAAAACGGAAGGAGGTATCGGTTTAGTGTATTCCGGTAATTAAACGAGTCTCCAAATCATTGTTCAAGCCGGATTCCATGTATCCGGCTTGTTTAACGCCTATTGATCCTAAACCAATTCCGTATCTGACATCACTTCGACCAATGCAGGACCATCAAATTCAAGGGCTTGTTTGATCGCGCGTTCCAGATCTTCCACTTTGGTTACGCGAATCCCTTTTCCACCACAGTTTTCGGCATATTGAGCAAAATTGGGATTGGTTAACGAGGTTTGCCATACATCCCAGTTCCCGGCTCGCTGTTCTTTCGATATCTTCCCTAATTCAGAATTATTGAGCAGGATATGTGTGATGTTCATCCCATATTTAACAGCCGTGTTAAACTCACCCATATACTGCCCGAAACCTCCATCTCCTGAAACAGAAACTACCGGCCTCTTCGAAAACATAGGATCATCTTCCTGTGTGGCAGCCCAGGCGCCCATCGCTGCGGGAAAGGAGAACCCGATAGAACCCAGGTAACCCGACATCAATACCGCCTGTTGGTTACATTCAAAATACCGGCCAAAAGAATAGGTGTTATTCCCCACATCGACCGCCATAATGGCGTTTTCGGGTACAAACCTGGTTAGGGCCTTAAAGATTTGGGAAGAGTTAATTCCGTGGTGTCTGTCGTCAGGAAGGCGGCTTTCTTTTTCTGCTCTCCAGATTGCCCATCGATGTGCAATCTCTTCTTTTTGGCTTACGGCGGATATATTTCCTTCCAGCTCGTTTTTAAAGAGGCGCACGGTTTCCCCGATTTCACCAAATACCGGAATGTCTACCGCATGGAATTTGCCCAACATCATAGGATCATAATCCACCTGAATAGTCGGTTTCTTTTCCGTGATGCCGGTATGATTGCTGAAGCTGGAACCAAACACAATCAGCGTATCACTTTCATTCATAAACCAGCTGGCAATGGGGGTACCACTACGGCCCAGAACGCCACATCCTAACGGGTGCTGATCTGAAATTAACCCTTTACCTTTGAAGGTGGTCAACACCGGGGACTCCATCATCTCAGCAAACGCGATGATAGCCTCCATATGATATCGGGCTCCATGACCAACGATAATAACAGGGCGTTCGGCGGCTCGAATCATATTCACCGCGGCATCCAGGCTTTCTTTAGGTGGTGAAATCGTAAGCGGCATTATGCGCCCTTCGGGTGAGCCAGCTGGAGGCTCATCGCCCATTTCAATGGTTTGTACTTCATCCGGAAAGATGAGATGTGCCACACCGCGTTCCAGCAAAGCGTGCTTACAGGCCAGATTAACCAACTCGGCAAATTTACTATTTGGCAGCACCGTTTGACTCCAGGTAGCCACTCCCCCAAAAGCCGCATTTTGATCAATTTCCTGAAATGCACCTGGTCCCAGCACCTGGGTGTTAACCTGACCGGTTAGGGCCAATACGGGCGAACGATCCACATTGGCATCCCATAAACCCGTTAACAGATTGGTTGCTCCGGGTCCCGCAATAGCGAAACAGGCCGCCATACGACCGGTAAGTTTCCCATAGGCGGATGCTGCAAAAGAGGCCGCACCTTCATGCCGGATTCCATAATAGGTGAGCTTTCCTTGTTCTTCCTGCATGCGAAGAGCGTCTGCCAATCCAAGGTTAGAATGTCCAACCATTCCAAACACATGCTTAATATCCCAGTTTACCATGGTTTCTGCCATCACATCGGTTGAGGTACGAACATGAGGGTTCTCAACCGGAATGTCCACATAAACACCATCGTCCCGCACTTCCACCGGGTAGCTTTCTACCCCGTCATCATAGCCTGGTGCTTTACCGGTCAGCGGATCATAATCCCACCCGTGCCAGGGACAACGAAGTAGCCCGTTTTCTATCGATCCTTCTCCCAATGGCCCGCCCTGATGCGGACAGGCATTGTCTAATGCTCCATACTCCCCGTTAAAGTGGGTCATACAAAGTGTTTTATGATGACACGTTACCGATTTGACCCGACCTTCCGGAAGTTCGGATGTACCCAGTACTTTTTCCCAGTTCACTGCTGATTGCTTGGCCATATTAGATCCTGCCTTTTCTTTGGTTGACAATGGATTAGCGGAATAAACGAAAAAAAGAGGCGACTTCAACGATTTAAGCCATCGTTTACACAAAGGTTATGTATAGTATAGCATGCGATGGGATATAACCATACTGAAATGGCAGGGCGTAAAACGGCTACCTTTTTGTTATAGATAGTCCTATTTTTCTATTCTTGCTCACGTGGTGAAACCTACCTTCGGCAGACAGGTTGGCATCCATTTTGTTTGAGCAGACAGACCCAAGCTCACGTGGTGGAATTGGTAGACACGCTATCTTGAGGGGGTAGTGGGAGCAATCCCGTGCTGGTTCGACTCCAGTCGTGAGCACTCTTCTTAACAGCCTGATCGGTTCCGATCGGGCTTTTTTATTCCCACCCTATGTATTACGTCTATGCCATCGATAGTGTAGAAAGAAACTACCTGTATGTAGGGATTACAGATAACCTCCCTCGAAGGCACAATGACTAGCGCAAGCGTCCGCTTGTGCCAGTGAAAGGGAAGCTGCATCCGTAGAGGTTTACCCTCTCCCGAACAATCACCCAATCCCGTCATCTTAAACTTACCCTCCGTCATCCTGAACCTGTCTGCCGACAGGCAGGCTTGGTTCAGGATCTTATGAAGTGGCTAAAATAGAAGGTTCACACACAGATTCTATACGCTTAGATAGCTGTTCAGCTATATCCCTTGATTACGCTTCCTAACAAAAAAATAGAAATCTGAACCGCACAAAGATCCCGATCCGCCAGCTGGCGGACTCCCTTGAAATGACAGCAAAGAGAATCACACAATACCAAACCACAACTTTATCCTCTCGTTTTTAAAGGCGTCATTCCTGCGCAGGCAGGAATCTGATTCGTTGAACACGCCCTTCATTCAGATTAAGATTCCGGATCGGCGTCCGCCGGCCAAGCCTACGGCAGGCGGGCAAGGCGGACTGGTCCGGAATGACGAAGAGATGGGCTACGTGGCAAGCGTACCGTAGCAGAGCTACGGTACGAGGGAAATGGCGCATCAGCGAGTAGTTCAGGGTTTGATATCCTTCGACTCATCCGTCAGTAGACGGACTCGCTCAGACCTGCCTGCCGGCCGGCAGGATGACAGCGTAAGGTTGGTATTTCCTCCCGTAGGGGCGTATCGCTATACGCCCCTACCATGATCAAGATTCCGGATCGGTGTTCTTTGCAGAAAAAATCTTACTTAATAAGCATCATTTTACGGGTGAATATGGTGACCCCGCCTCCGTTTGCATTTAGAGTCTCCAGGCGGTAGAGATACATGCCGCTGGCCAGGGCCGAGGCATCAAAACGAACCTCGTACCGCCCGGCGGATTGGGGCTCTCCGCTCACCAATGTGGCTACCTTACGTCCTACGATGTCGTAAATCTCCAGGCGCACCTCGCTCCGGACAGGTAACTCATACTTGATGGTGGTGGTGGGGTTAAAAGGATTCGGAAAGTTTTGGGACAGGGCCACTTTGGTGGGTAGTTCGGATTCCGGATCGTTGCTTACTCCCCCCGCCGGGACCAGCACCAGCTCATAACGAACCTCGGAGGATTTCACTTTCTGTTGCACTGGAGTTGCAACCTGCATGGCTTTAGCGCTACCCGCTTCAATGTTCAGCGGAATCCGGCTTCCGGCTTCAATCGGGTATTCCTCCCCGGTTTCGGTGTCAATTAGAGTGATCACCCATCCTTCGAACGCTTCCAGCCCGGTGAAGGAAAGCTCGGCCGTTTCCCCGAAACCCCGACCAGTCAACCCCAGCGGAAGGCGGTATTCTTCTTCCGGTTTGGATGGCAAGGCGTGGATGGTCAGGGCCTGATTTTCTCCTGCGATCGTGAATAGCTGTAGATACGTGGTATCCATGGGCGCCAGGGCCAGCCCGTCGTGGGCATCGCGGCCCGGTTTCCCTCCCTTCTGGAAGCTTACCCAGGCTTCGCTGCTCCCGGCTTCGGCGTCAGCAACCAGCCCCAGTACCTGCGTTTCGGGCCGTGTAGTATGCTTCGCTAAGGGCTCCTCGGCCGAATCCTCTTCCACGATGGCTGCTTCGGTGAAGGTGAGAGCGCCTTCCACGTCTTCTCCCTGTTCGTTAAATCCTTGCACAAAGAAGCCCTGGAAGGGGGGCAGCTCCCCATCAAAATCTGAACCTCCTGCTACTCCGTTATAGATCAGGTAGCGGTTCGCGGCCGGATCGTACACATACACGGTTTCTGAGAGGTCATTTTTAGTCAGATCGTCCCAGTGTACCGGCTTTCCGTAGGGATTACCCGCCAGGAAGAAGGCCCCATCGCCCAGGTCGGTTACCGCTGTGATGTTGCCGGCGTTCACTTCCACCTGTCTGTCCTCTCCAAACCCTTCGCTGGTCAGCAGTTTGGGGAAGCCGGTATCCCCGGGCTCCCCCGGACCATTGTCATCGCTGTACACAAAGAATAGAAAACCTTGCCCCGCGACCAAGGACTTCGCAGCCAGATTTTCGGGGGCCACCCATTTATTATCCTTTTCATCCCAGGTATACAGGTTGGAGACTCCATCTTCGCTGTCGGCTCCGGTCATGCCCTGGGTCCAGAAGACATCCAGCAGCTCGTCGAAGAGCGGGCCGGAGGCCGGGGCGCTGAGCATGTGGTAGCCGGGGTCATTTACCTGCCGGATAAAGACCAGCGGGTCTCCTTCTTCCACCACCTGGACCGTCCAGTCCTGGGTGGTCGTTCCGTTAGGGGCGGTTACGGTGTAGGTAACCGGGTTCGTGAAATCAACGGTTTCTTCACTGGCAGGGATACTGGTGGTTCCCGATGAAGCCAGTACAAGAATCGGGGTTAGTGTGCTCCGGTCGGTACCCGGGGCCACTTCTGCCCGTACGGTATGGTTATCGTCATCGAACACGGCCCGTCGGCTCTGCCCGGGCAGGGTAAAGGTAATGATATCGATACCATCCGCCGGGCATTGTTTGGAGTCGCCTGTAATATTCCAGTCATTTTCGTTAATGAGCTTGCTCCGGGCCCCTTCTTCTCCTGCTGCACAGTAAATCAATCCTTCCGCTCTAAAACTTACAGTACTACGTGTTGGTATCTGCTGCTCCGACCAGGAGATCAGGGTACGGTCATAGTTTTGCCGGGACAGCCCTGATTCATTCAGCATGTTGGTTATAAACACCACACTGCTCATGTCCCAATGGCCCAGGTCCTGGTTAAAGGATTCTGCACGGTTAAACATATTAATCATCCTTGTTACCTTGCTTACGTCCCAGTTGCTCACATCCGCGTTGAAGGCAGCCGCACCGAAAAACATAGCGTCCATACTCGTCACGTTACCCACATCCCAACTGCTCACATCTCCATCGAACGAATCCGCATCCTCAAACATCCCGCTCATATCCCTCACCTGTGTCAGGTCGGGAACATCGGTGGCACTGAACCCCGTGCCCAGCCAGTCTTTAAAGCTCTCTTGCATACTGCCCCAGGCAATGCCTCCCCACTGGTTTACGTCCAGCAACGCTTCCTTATTATAATCGAAAAACCGGGGAAAACCTGGCCGTCTGATTTCCAGGATATGAACGCTTGCATCGGGCAGGTTGGTTCTGAAATTTCCGTTCGCTGAGGTGTGTTCTCCTTCCTTTACAATCCCTGTCCGGATGTTTCTCCATACATATTCGAACTCGTAGTCAAAATTTTCATCAAGAGGAATGGTAATCTGCGTATTATTTCTAAGTGTCTGCCAGGTGGTGATAAAGGCCGTGATATCATCCACACACCGCTTTCCCGCATCGTTAATGGTCCAGTTAAAGCTCTCTGTAAGGGTGTTGACTGCCTCCTCTGCATTACAGAATACCAGCCCGGCTGCTCCCAGTACTACATTTTGCTGCACCTGTTGCCCGGCCCAGCCAATGAGCAGAGTATCGTAGTTAGCAACAGACAGTCCTGTGCCATCCAACATTTCCTCCATATCCGTCACATTGCTCACATCCCAGCTGCTCAGGTCTCCGTTGAACGATCCGGCATTAAGCAACATCCCGCTCAAATCCGTCACCTCATCCAGGTTGGGGACATCGGTTGCGCTGAACTCCTCACCCGGCCAGTCTTTAAAGCTCTCTTGCATACTGCCCCAGGCGATGTCTCCCCACTGGTTCACATCCTTCAGTTGTGCCTTATCATAACCAAAAAACCGCGGAAAAAGCCCCTTGATTTCCAGGATATAGGTACCTGGTGCAACCGAAGAAAAATCGGTGGCAAACTCTCCCTCCTCCGAGGTGTGATTACCGGACTGTATCACCTCATTTTGGACGTTTTTCCATACGAAGTTGAAATTGTACGTGAAACCCTCATCCATGGGGATGATGATCACATCTCCGGCCTCCACCTGCCATGTGGTTATAAAAGCCCTGAGATCGTTAAAGTCGCAGCTGACTGCCTTTCCCTCATCGGTGATCCGCCAATTGTTAGGGGAACTGATGAGCTGATTCCGGGCCTCCTCCCCCTCGCAAAACGAAAGCCCACCGGCCCCGAACGATATACCTTGCTGTACCTCCTGCCCAGCCCAGCCGATGAGCAAAGCATCATAGTTGGCCACGGATAGCCCAGAGCCGTTCAGCATGGAGGTCATATTCGTCACGCTGCTCACATCCCAGCTGCTCACGTCCCCATTGAAGGATGTAGCATCACCAAACATGGTGTTCATATTCGTCACGCTGCTCACGTCCCAGCTAATCAGGTTTCTGTTAAAGGATACCGCATCATTAAACATGAACTGCATATCCTCAATCGTACTTACATCCCAGCTGCTCAGGTCGTCATTAAAAAAAGGCGTGCCCTCAAACATTCTTTGCATATCCGTTACGGCGCTCAGGTCGGGGGCATCGGTGGCGCTGAAGCCCGCGCCCGGCCAGTTCTGAAAGCTCCTGTTCATACTGCCCCAGGCAATGTCCCCCCACTGGTTCACGTCCTTCAGTTGCGCCTTGTCATAATTGGAAAACCGGGGAAACAGCCCACTGATTTCCAGGATATAGGTACCTGGCACAAACTGGGATAGATTCTTGTTAAAATTACCGTTATCCGAGGTATGAGTTCCTTGCCGTACCACCTGACCTGACCTGGAATCTTTCCACACAAAGTCGAAATTGTACGTGAAAGCGTTAGACAGAGCTATACGAATCTGCCGATCTGACTGGGTGGTCTCCCAGGTGGTGATGAAGGGGCGGTCGCCGGCCCCACAAGCGCTTCCCCCACCTCCGGCATCCGTTATGGTCCAATTATTAGGGGAGCTGGTCAGCTGGCCCCGGGCCTCTTCCCCCGCGCAGAAGATCAACCCCTCTGCGCCCAGTTCCACATTTTGTTGCACCTGCTGCCCCGCCCAGCCGATGAGCAGGGAATCGTAATTGGATGGAGACAACCCCGAGCCATCCAGCATGTCATCCATATTCGTCACGTTACTCACATCCCAACTGCCCAGATCCCCGTTGAAGGATAACGCTTCCTCAAACATCTCATCCATAGTCCTCACGTTACTCACATCCCAGCTGCCCAAATCCCCGTTGAAGGAATCCGCACCAAAAAACATCAGCCGCATATCCGTCACGCTGCTCACGTCCCCGTTGCTTATATCCCCGTTGAAGGATATCGCATCGGCAAACATCGTTGACATATCCGTCACGCTGCTCACGTCCCAACTGCCCAGGTCCCCGTTGAAGGATAACGCTTCCTCAAACATCTTCTCCATATCCGTCACGTTACTTACATCCCAGTTGCCCAGGTTCCGGTTGAAAGAAGACGCCTCGGAAAACATAAAACTCATATCCGTCACGCTGCTCACGTCCCAACTGCTCAGGTCCCCGTTGAAGGAAGACGCGCTCTGAAACATCCCTCTCATATTCGTCACCCTGTTCAAATCAGGGGCATCGGTGGCGCTGAAGCTGGTTCCCGGCCAGACCAGGAAACTATCCTCCATACTGCCCCAGGCGATGTCCCCCCACTGGTTCACGTCCAGTAGCCGATCTTTCGGGTAGTTAAAAAACCGGGGAAATTCTCCCGTGATTTCCAGGGTGTACGTGCCCGGCTCAAACAATTCCAGTTCAGAAAAGTTGGTGATAAAATCACCTTGTGCGGAGGTATGGGTACCGGTGTCCAGTACCTCACCCTGTTCGTTTTTCCAGGTGTAGTCGAAATTGTAGGTAAACGCCCCATCGAGTAGGATGGTGATTGCATCTCCGGCTTCCACCTGCCAGGTGGTGATGAAGGGACGATCCTGGGCATAGGTGCCCGTGGCTATTAGCACGAATAGCAGGACAACTGAGATCTTAAGGGGCCGTATGAACTTCATAGGCACTACTAGTATCGGGTAGTTCGGGTATAATGATTTCATGATGGGAGTTGTAAATAGTTTGTGATGGACAAGAATGTGATTGTTTGATTTCTGGTGAGATTCAGGGTTAAGGGATGGCGAACAGACAATGAAGAAGACCATCCCCGCCCCCCGGATCCATCCTGTGCATTCCAGTGGATACGCACGATGACTTGGGTATAAAGCTATCCCTTATTTATACGCACCTGTTAGTCCATTCCCGCCATGCACTAGTTCATTTACGCCATATCAAAACCGCCAGCTATAACAAATCCGCCATGTTTTTTGAATAGAAATAGCGTTTACGGCCTCTGGACGGGCTTTTTGGGTTGTGCGATGGTTTTGGGTATTCCCGGCAGGGTGTTCCATAGGATGTGAGCTGTGCGCGTGGGGGCTTACCGTAGGGGCGTATCGCTATACGCCCTGCTTCCCAAAAACTAGCGCAAGCGTCCGTCTACCTACCGGCAGGCAGGCTTGTGCTTTTTTCACATCATGCATACGTGCTCTACACCTGGCACAAGCGGATACTGAAACAAGTTCAGCACAGGCAGCTTGCGCCAGGTGTGGGGAGAACCCTGCCTGCCGAAGGCATGGCCCGCAGACCGGCCGCTTACTACATCCCCACAGATGATCTGCTAGTGATCATGACCGGCATCCCCTTTATTCATTTCGGCTAAGAGGTAATAGGCACTGTTCCAGGCAAACTGCTGACTGTTTATGACTTCTGTATGGAGTAATACCTCCACCCAATTTCCATCAGACCGACCAATGCTTATTTCTACCGGTTTGAAATGCCATTCCAGTACTCCCCCATCCATAGCCTGCTCGGCCTGAAAGATATAGTGTCGTTCATTTTCCATCACCACGGCTTCTTTTGGAAGAGCGAATGCCGTTTTTGGGTTCGTCAGAATCTTGGCTTTCACATACATTCCGGAAACCAGTCCCTCTTCTTCATCATGATAGGGTTCAGCGTGAATGCCAATGGTTTTGGATGCTTGCTCCAGCTGATTGCCAACCGAAATGATGTGAGCCTCAAATTCGATGTTTGGCTGACCATGTACGGAAAAAAGCACCTCTTGCCCGTTCCTGATGTTGACTATATCGCTTTCAAAAACCTGCAGATGAATATGAACATGATCATCGTTTAATACTTCAAAAAGAACATCTCCGGGTGGCACATACAACCCTTGTCTGATATTTACGGTCTGAATGATTCCCGGAATCGGAGCTAACACCGGCGATCTCTCATATAGATTTCCGGAAAGCACTTGCTCAGGGTCCATGTTGAGCTGCCTCAGTTTAGACTTAAATCCTGCAACCCGCACCCGCTGGGTATTCAGATCTGCTTCTACCCGTTGAACTTCTTTGCCGGCACCCACCGATTCTTTTGCTAATGTGCTTTGCCTGTTGAATTCCTTTTGTAAGAATTCAAGCTGTTGGTTAGCCTCGGCGAAGTCTACCTGTAGCTGAATCAAATCCGGATGGTATAAATACGCCAGAACCTGCCCCTTTTTTACTTCTTCTTCCTCGATCACTTCTACCGAATGGATATTGGCTCCGATCAGGTTAGAAATCATGGCTTCGTTTTGAGGGGTAACGGTTAGCTCCCCTTTAGCCTCAATAAAACCCTCCATGACGCGCCGGGCTAAGGTATCCACCCGAAGGCCCAACGCCTCCACTTGTTGTTGGGAAAGGTGTACTTCTTCCAGATGTTCATCATCATGATGCTCGTCCTGCATACCTTGTGATTCTGACTCTCCGGGCCGGCATCCCATTATACCAACGGCGCACATCATCGCCAGAAGAATACATTTTTTTGTACGATTCCTATTAGGTATTGACATAGTACTCCAGATAACATTTTGCTTCGGCATAGGCTTTCATTGCTTCTACCGCGGATTGTTGAACCTGGAGTGCTGCGCGGGCATTATTCAGAAATTCCAGATAGTCAATCGCTCCCTGCTCAAACGCAAGTTGGGAGCCCGACAGTTGCTCAAGCGCTAATGGAATGGCCTCTTGTTGATAATACACCCAGGTTTCTTTCCATTTTTCGTAGTTCACCCGAGCCGTTTCGAGTGCACGTTCATACTCCAGTTTGGTTTGTTCCAATTCCTGTTCTGAGATATTCTCATCCAATTTTGCAGCCTGTACCTGTCCGGCCTGACTGTTAAAGAGTAACGGAATAGAAATACCGGCCTGGTATTGATGAAACCCACCTAATCCGTTTACCCGTTGAATCCCATACAGTACATTTACTTTCGGCAGGGCTTGAGACCGCACAACCTGAACCCGTTGCCGGCTTACTTCAAGGTTACCCAGTGCCCGTTTCAGGATCGGGTGCTCGGTTTGCACACCAGGTTCTTTCTCCGGTTCCTGCAACCAGTTTAGCTCATCAGACACCACAAAAAGGCTATCGCTATTCCCCAGCCACTTATTTAACAACTGAACGGCAATGGCATAATCGTATTCCGCTTCCTGTAAAGCGAGCGTTGCTCTCCTGGATTCATTTGCCGCAGCCAGGTACTCCAGTTTCGAACCATCTTCTACGTTATATCTGATCCCTGCAGCCCGTTCAAATTCCCGAAAAACAGAATCCTGTTTTTGCATCAGTTTCATGTGTTCTTTGGCCGCAAACGCCCCGGCATACGCCATTTTTACCTGGTATTGCACTTCCAATATCGTTAGCGCCTGTCCCGATTCTGCCAGGCTAACGGAAAGATGTTGAAGCTTTGATTTAGCGGGTACTCCAAACAAATCGATGTTTTGTTGTTGAAGTCCAAAAACCGTGCGGACCCCCTCATTTCTATTGTCCACCTCATCCCCACTGGTAAAGAGGGTGGTTTGGCCCAAATCCCAGGCCGTTTTTTTGAGTTTTTGTTGTTTATCCACAGAGAAGGCCGCCGCTTTAATACCGGGATAGTGAGCGGTAGCACGCTGAACAGCTTCTTCTATCCCAATGGGAATTTCCTGCGTTTCTTGTTGTGCAACACCTTGTGCAGAGCATACAAAGAGTAAGACAAACCCGGTTAGTGCTGGCTTCATCGATGATGCGGATAATCCCATCTGCTTTCTTTTTTCCAGGGCCCGGTACAAAACAGGTAGTAAAAATAAGGTGAGTAATGTGGAGGAAATCATACCGCCAATAACCACCGTAGCCAGGGGGCGCTGAACCTCTGCGCCGGCCGTAGCGGAAAGGGCCATGGGTAAAAATCCAAGAATATCGGTGGAGGCCGTTAACAAAATGGGCCGGACTCTTCGTTTTGCCCCGGACAACGTTCGTTCCACTAACGATAGCTCTGAAGACGACTTGAGTTCATTCCAGCCACTCATAAGTACTAACCCGTTTAGCACGGCTATTCCAAATAACACGATAAACCCGATTCCTGCCGAAATGCTAAACGGCATATCCCGAAGCCAGAGAGAAAACACGCCGCCAATAGCCGCCATTGGAATAGAGATATAGATAATGAGTGTTTGGGATAATGATCGAAGTGCAATGAAAATGAATACGAAAATGAGTCCTAATGTGAGCGGGACAACAATCTGAAGTCGTTTAGTTGCTCGTTCCAGATTCTCAAACGCACCCCCAAACCGGATATAATACCCTTCCGGAAGTCGCAGGTTCTCCTCCAGTATAGCTTCAATTTCCTCGATGGTGCTTTGCACATCCCGGCCACGAACGTTAATTCCCACATAGGTTCTCCGATTGGTATTATCGCGACTGATCTGCATCGGACCCGGGCGATAGTCAATCGTGGCTACTTCTTTAATAGGAACCTGGTTTCCGGAGGGTAACCGGATGAACAGGTTTTGGACATCTTCTAACCCGGAACGGGATTCTTCATCCACTCTGAGTACCAGGTCAAATCGTCGTTCCCCTTCAAATACAACTCCAGCTTTTCTTCCGGCAAAGGCTGTTTTAATGAACGTATTCAGTTCCTGAACATGCACCCCATAAACCGCCATCTGCTCCCGGTCGTATGATATGGTGATCTGGGGCTGACCTTCCGTGGCTTCTACTCTCAAATCCGAAACACCTTCCACGTTGCCGATCAGGGAAGCAACTTCATCGGCTTTGGCGGCCAACACGGTTAAATCTTCTCCATAGATTTTTATTGCCACATCCTGACGAATTCCTGTCATCAGTTCGTTAAACCGCATTTCGATGGGTTGGGTAAACTCGTAATTCACCCCTGGTATTTGAAGCAGCCGGTCTTTGATCTTATCGATGAGCTCTTCTTTCGTCTCTGCTGTTTCCCATTCCTCTTTTGGTTTTAGTTTGATAAAGCAATCAGCCGCATCCATGGGCATCAAATCGATGGGCACATCGGATACCCCAATCCGGCTCAGCACACGTTCTACTTCCGGAAATTCATCCAAAAGCGTCTGTTCAACAAGGGTAGTCACCCGAACGGCCTCCTCCAGGGAACTTCCGGGTTTTAGCAAATCATGGAATGCAATGTCGCCTTCATCTAGCCGGGGAATAAACTCCCCTCCAAGCTGGTTGAACGTTAGCACTGCACCCACAAACAAACTGAGTGCGATGCCACCTATCCAATATCCTCGTTTCAACGCCCATTCTAATCCCCTTTCATAGTGTTTTTCCAGCCAATGAACCCATCGATCACCGATGGATAATACCGTAGGTTTTGAAGCCCTCAAAAAGAAGGAGGACATCATCGGCACATAGGTCAGGCATAATATCATGACACCGATCATGGCAAACATAAACGTGAGCGCCATCGGCCTGAACATTTTGCCTTCAATGCCTTCTAAAGCCAGAATGGGAAGAAATACCACCAGAATGATGAGCTGACCAAAGAAGGCAGAATTCATCATCTTTTTTGATGCTGTTAATGCGGTTTCATCCCGTTCTTTTGGGGTAATGGGTACACCGTTCAGCACGTTTCGATGCATGAGAAACACCGTGCCTTCCACAATGATTACCGCTCCGTCAACAATAATCCCAAAATCGATGGCCCCTAAACTCATCAGGTTTGCCCATACATCAAACACGTTCATCAGGATAAAGGCGAACAACAGGGACAAGGGAATGGTGGAAGCAACGATTAACCCGCCCCGCCAGTTACCGAGAAGGAATACCAGGACAAAAATGACGATCAGGGCTCCTTCGGTGAGGTTATTGATTACGGTAGACGTGGTATTCGAGATGAGTTCACTTCGATCCAGAAACGGAGAAATGGTTACGCCTTCCGGGAGCGATTTCTGAATCTCGGCCATTCGCTTTTTTACCCGCTTGATCACTTCATTGGAATTCTCCCCTTTAAGCATCAGGATGATTCCGCCTACGCCTTCCCCATTCCCGTTACTGGTGAAGGCCCCATATCGTACTCCATTTCCAAAGCCAACCGTAGCTATATCGTCTATCGTAATCGAGAATCCATCTACCTGCTTAACCACCATGCTTCGAATGTCGTCCAGGTTGGTAACCAACCCTTCGGCACGGATAAAATTTGCCCGGTAATCATATTCAATGTACGAACCACCTGTATTTTCATTATTTGCTTCAAGAACGGTAAACACATCATCCATGGTAAGGTTAAATGCATCCAATCGGGCAGGGTCCACGGCTACTTCATACTGTTTTACTGCTCCTCCGAAGGCATTTACTTCAATCACACCGGGCACCATGGCCATTTGGCGGCGAATGATCCAATCCTGCATACTCCTCAAATCATAGAGGGAGTAGGTGTCTTTGAAGGCAGGGTCTACTTCCAGCGTATATTGATAAATCTCGCCCAGCCCTGTAGTGATGGGCCCCATAAACGGGCTTCCGAAATTGGGTGGGACCTCGTCCCGAACCTGCTCCAGCTTTTCGGCTACCAACTGGCGCGGAAGGTAATTCCCCATATCATCCTCAAATACAATGGTAACCGCCGAAAGCCCGAATCTGGATATGGACCGAATTTCTACAACTCCGGGAAGATTCGCCATAGCTAGCTCCACCGGGTACGTCACAAACTGCTCCACATCTTCCGTACTGAGATTGGGAGCCTGTGTAATCACCTGAACCTGGTTGTTGGTGATATCCGGTACGGCATCTAACGGAATTTTGGTCAGGCTCCATATTCCGGCAACAACCAGTACAACCGTAAATAAACCAATGACCAGTTTGTTCTTAATCGAGAAGGATATAATCCCGTGAATCATGTATTTAAATCACCATTCATCATTCTGATGGTGAATGTACCTAAATCACTTAAAAAAGCGTTGATTCCCCCTCTTAAATAGAATGGTTCTATGGAGTAGGGGTTAGTGGACTGGTTGGTCTGAGAGATTCCGAGGTTTTGATCTCAGGCCGGAGGTATTCAGTATATCTGGCTTTTGGAAAGCGCCTGATGTGGAGAGGCTGAAAGGTTTTTCTTACCCAGATTCACTTTCTTGATGCCCAATATCCCGGGTTACGTTTCATATGCTTGATCGCTGTAATGGTTAGTTTACGATCAGTGACATCATAAACTATCTCGAATGGGAAACGGATTAGTAAAATTCGCCGATCTTCTTCAGTAAGCAGTGAGCCCGACTTGGGATGAGCTGAAGCTCTTGCAATGGCTGCTTCCACCTCATCAAGAAATTCGGCCCCCAAACCAACAGACTTATCTTCGTAGTATTGAATTGAGCTCATTAATTCCTTTGCCGCTTCAGGATGATATTGAACCGTCATTTTTTAAGCAGTGCTCTGGCTGCCTTATGTACTTCCTGGCCTGATATCGGATTTATTTTTCCCGATTCGATTTCGTCTTTCCTTTTTATGACTTCCTCAATCCATGCTTGCTCGATATCATCATCAACTTCCTGATCAAGGCTATCAATAAGCGTCTTCGCTAACTGAGCACGATGAGCGTCATCTAACTCAAGAGCCGAGTGCTGAATTTCTTTATAATTTGAAGTCATTGCTTTTGGGATTTGTACACACTCAATCTATTGAAAACCGAACAATTGCGACAATTATTTATGAAGCGGAGCATGGTAAACGTACTATATGTTGCTTAATCTGTCTTCGCGGGAGTGACTATAATTCTTAAAAAAGAGTTCAAAAACTAGCGCAAGCTTGCCTGCCGGTAAGCATGATAATAGCAAAAAGAACTACTGAAAAGATTGCACGCATAAAATCACAATCGTAGTGGCGTATCGCGATACGCCACTACCTCTTAGTCATTCCTGCGCAGGCAGGAATCTGATTTTTTAGACAAGCCCTTCATTCAGATTAAGATTCCGGATCGGCGTCCGCCGGCCATGCCTACGGCAGGCGGGCAAGGCGGACTGGTCCGGAATGACGAAGAGATGGCTAGATGGCAAGCGTACCGTAGCAGAGCTACGGTACGAGGGGAAATGTTCAAATTATTAGTAGAGGCGTCATCCTGAACCTGTCTGCCGACAGGCAGGCTTGTTTCAGGATGACAAAGAAGTGGGAATTTCAATACAGTCTAAAACTGGCACAAACGGAGACTGGATTTAGATTAGCAGGTTTTCAGCATGCCCGTTTTCTATGTGTTTCTCGAGAGGGGTTAAACGCCTGTTATACCTTTAATATATACCAAGCGTGCATATTATTGTTGTTCACCCGTACCAACAAACCCAACCATGCGTGATATTACGCCACCCTCTTGTTCTATAAAGTACTGCCCAAGTTGAACGTTTTCTGTACCATCGGGGCCCATTCCGCTAAATGCAACGGTGGCCCGCGTTACGCTTCCTGTAGTGTCGCTATTAATGACTTTTGCTGACCAGCCGGGAGCGTTTGCACTGAACATCCCCACATAATCACTTAATGCGTCTATACCTTCGATAGGTTCCGGAGTGCGGGGATCGACGTAGTGCACGTTTTCTGCTACCGCACTGGCAATCTTCTCTCGTCGAGGACCAGCATCTTCGATTTCCCACGCTTCAAAGAACGTTGAAATTGGATCTGACATAACTATTTACCTTGTTTATGATTTCGTTTTAATTGCCAATGTAAAGACTGCGCCTAACAATCCGGCGATTAGGTTCGGGATTTCCAGTACTCTGGATTTCTGTGTTGATGAAGAATTGCGAAAACTGTAATTGATTGGTGTTCTGATATGAAATATATAGAAAACGGAAAGTGGCTAATGAGTGCCCTTCGGACGTCTTTACCTGCAATTATTTGATAGTGTTGTGGATGCCTTTGTACAGAAACTAATTTAACATCAACACAACGGGCAAATTCTTTTCCAAGTCCCGGACCCTGTTTTTCATACCACTCATAAGCATTTTCAAAATCCTTCTCTGCTTGTGTAGTAAGAATGAGAGATTCAGGCACGTATGCTACAAGAATTTTTCCCGGATTTCATTCCAGGATTTCGCATTGTCTTTGTCATCATTTATGGTTCGAAGCCGTTGCTCAATGATCTGTTGATGATGTTCAGGAACACTCAGTTGTTCAGGATCAGCGGCTATTGAATCCCATAAAGCTTCAACTAACAGAAGCTTTTCATTTTTGTTGAGTTGGGATAACTCTTTAATCAGCGTGTCTTCCATAATGACAGGATTGGATTCAAGTGACAAATTTATCAAAAAACCGTTGTAATGCAATTTGACCGACTGAACAACCAGGTTTCAGGCCCAATCGAAAAGCTCCATTAACATTATGAATAACAAGTCATTCCTGCGCAGGCAGGAATCTAATTCCCCAACAACGTCTTCGATGTGATTAACACTCTGATCCGCCGCCTGGCGGACTTTCTCAGGATGACGATGAGATGGGAATCTCGATACGGCCCAAAACAACTAGCACAAGCGGATACTGAATCAGGTCCAGTACAGGCTGCTTGCGCCAGTCAAGGGAATCACTTTTTCAAGGTGATAAAGTGTATAGCGTAAATCAACCTTTCACGTTCTTTTTTGATATCTAATTCCCCTGGAAACAAAAGCATATTTGCATTCATACTCGGAGTAATTGAGGCGCCTCGTTCTAAATCATCATAATACTCAGCCAAAAAGCTATTTTTCTCTGAAGCAGTTTTTAAAAAAGCAGTATAACTACCCTCAGATCGTAAGTCTCGAAAAAAAGTGGAATCACCTGTCCTCGAGTTATAAGCATAACCCGTGTACCAAAGCTTATGCTGAAACGAATCCGGGAGTGTTGAAAACAAATTCTGAAATCCTTCTGGATCCAGCTCCATAGCAATTGCAGGTCGACTATTATCTATTGAGTCTTTAACGCCTTGAAATAGCCTTTCATAGCTTTGAATAATACCTCTGCCAGAAGTTTGATTGACTATCTCTCTATCAAAGAATGTTAATATAGAATCGAGATAAGCTATTTCTGGTTCAGAAAAATGCTTCTGTACAATTGAATCATCTTCCAAAGAAATTGGACCACACGCGTAAAGCAGGAAGAAAAGAGATCCAGTAAGGAGATGTCTCATCGTTCTAAGATATAGCGGTATCAAAAGAAAACAAGATGATGGAAAAGTAAATTTCTGAATGCTATGAGTATCTCAACACGTGCCCAAAAAACTAGCACAAGTGCCAGTTAAGGGTTTTCTAGCCTTTTCATAAGATCCTGATCCGCCAGCCGGCGGACAGGATGACGATAGGTAAGTTCAGCACATGCATACCTTGTTTTTTTGCATATAACCAACATCCTATTTTGCCTTCGGCCATGAATGCTGTAGTTTTTCGGCGTCATGAAATCAGACCATAACATCCCAAACCGATTGGTGTTCTCACCGGGTTCTTCCAAAAAAAGGAACCGAACGTATGTGTTAGTCACCATTCTGGGCCTGGTTCAGCTGTGCCTGATCTGGCCGGTTTTTCCTCTTTTCGGTTCCCCTGACCCATTTATCTTTGGGTTTCCGCTCAATGTCGCGTGGGTCATTCTAATGGTGCTTATTGCCTTTGTTGCATTGCTCACTTTTTTCGTGCTTGAACACCGGGGGAAAAACAACTGATGGCAGATTGGATCATTGTCCTCTCCATTTGCGGGGTATACCTGCTGATCACCCTCATCATGGGCATCATTCCGGGATTGAAAGTAAGCCATAGCACCACCGGTTATGTAGCCGGTGACCGGTCTATGAATGTTCTTGTGCTCTATTTTGTGATCGGAGCTTCCATTTTTTCGTCTTTTGCCTTTTTAGGCGGGCCAGGATGGGCATACTCCCGCGGGGTAGCCGCTTTATACATCATTGCATATGGCGCGGTTGGGATGGTACCGCTGTACTTTTTTGGTCCCAAAGCCCGGGCACTTGGTGAAAAGTATGGGTTTGTGACACAAGCCGAATTACTGGAAGACCGGTTTAACAGTAAATGGCTCTCCGGATTGATGGCCGTGCTTACTATAACCGTTTTAATTCCCTACCTCACCCTTCAAATGAAAGGAGCTGGCATCATCATTAATACGATTAGTGAAGGAATGATCCCCATTTGGTTGGGCGCTGCCATCGCCTATCTCGTGGTTGTGATCTATGTGTTCTTTAGCGGAGTGATGGGCGTGGGCTGGACCAACACCTTCCAGGGCGTTTTTATGCTGGTGATTGCATGGTTTTTAGGAATCTATCTTCCAAAGGCTCTATATGGTGGAATAGGCCCTATGTTTGAACAGCTGGTCAACTCTGATTTTAAGCAGGCTATGACCGCACCGGGACTCGATGCTTCAGGGCAACCCTGGGACTGGTGGACCTTCAGCTCGGCCGTGATCGTCTCCGTACTGGGATTTTCGATGTGGCCCCATTTCTTTATGAAAGCTTTTGCTGCAAAAAGTGACCGGGCCATGAAGCTAACGATCGTCCTTTATCCCACCTTCCAGATTTTTCTGGTCCCCATTTTGATTATCGGTTTTTCGGCTGTGAACGCGTTCCCTGGGGTAACCCCTGCCGATTCCATTCTTCCTTATGTGCTGCTGAACATGGAGCTACCGGTTGTTTTAATCGGATTGGTGTGCGCAGGCGCTCTGGCAGCTTCTATGAGTTCGGGCGATGCCATTGTACATGCTGCGGCTTCTATTGGCGTTCGGGATGGGCTTACTAAAATCCCCGCCGTGCAATCCTGGCTCCAATCCGGAGATCATGAACGGCGTTTAATTCGTATCGGTGTCATCGTTATTTCTTTGATCGCCTACTATTTTGCCGTGTTTTCAAAGACGGATATTGTGTCCCTGCTGCTTGGAGCTTATGGCGGGATTGCACAGCTTTTTCCCATCATGTTTGCCCTCTTTTACTGGCCACGCGCCAATGGAAAAGGAGCGCTGGCTGGCCTGGTCGGAGGAATCCTGGTTACTCTGCTTTTTTTGAATAACCCGGAGTTAAAACCCATTCCTATGCATGAAGGCATGTATGGGCTTATCATAAATGTGATACTGTTAATTGGTGTGAGTCTGGCCACTCAACCGGAAAACGAAGATCGGATTAAGCGATATACTTCGTTCTAGAACACGCACGGTAATCTTATGTACGTTTATCTACGGACACAGACTTGTAGCCCTAAAAAAAGGTATACAACGACGTGATCATCAGCCCATGGGAATCGGCCAGGGTGAGCAAGGGTCGTTGTTCTTTTGCCACCATATTAAACGGCGGTTCTGATAACACCAATCCGCTGTGTTTGCGTAATCGGGTGCCCTGTCCCGAAATAATATCTTTGTTGGGGATAAATTCTCCTTCAGGCACATGCTCCGTGATGATCGCATAGTTGTAGCCCGATAATTTGCTCACTATGCATTGCACTTCAGCATTACTCAGATGTTGGAGTACATGCCGGAGGATGGCACAATCACCTGAGGGCAGCTCTTCTTTGGAAACATCCAGACAACGGAACTCTAACCCGGGATCACTAAACTTGTTTTTGTTTCGCTCAATGAGGGGTTCTGCTATATCAACGGCAATGTATCGGGACGCATACCCGACCAGTTCTTTTCCTACGTTAAAATCGCCACATCCCAAATCGCAAACCGCCATCGGTTCTTCGAAAGATGCCAGAAATGCAGCCACCGATTTTACATAGGGATCAACATATTCGGGATCGTGAGATCCGAATCCGGAATAAAAATCCTGATCCTTCCCACCCCATAGATGTTGTTCGTACACCTGCTCCATAGCGGCTTTGGTGGGCCATGGCTTTTTTTGCGTTCTGCTCATGAATTGGGTTTTGCTGAACTAAGGATAGATATGTTCAATAAGGTATGGTGGACGAAAACAAAAGCAAGAATCTTTATCTTTAAGGATGTTTAAAGACCGACCATGGATTTACGATCATGATGAGCCTCTGTCGCGGTATTCGCTGGGCCAGCATGGAGAACACCCTTTTGTGTGTTTTGGGATTAACCCTAGCACAGCCAAACCGAACAACCTGGATCCTACCGTGGCCTCTGTGGCCCGGTTTGCCGTGGATCACGGATACGACGGATGGCTCATGTTTAATGTATATCCCCAAAGGGCCACCAATCCGAACGAAATGCATGCGGAATGCGATCAAAACCTGCATATCAAAAACGTAGAGGTCATCAAAGACCGTATTTCCGGATACCAACACCCACTGGATATCTGGTGTGCATGGGGCACCTTAATTGAAAAACGTGGTTACCTGAAAAACTGCTTAACCGATATAGCAGCTGCTTTACCGGGCACAACGTGTCGGTTCCTTTCCAGGGGCAATATCTCTAAAGCCGGGCATCCCCATCATCCGTTATACTTAAAAAAAAGTGCACCTCTCGATATCTTCAATCTGCAGACCTATGTAGCCGGTCTCTGACGCTATTTTGGTTTGAGCCTCATCCGCCCTGATTCCTTATGTCACAATCGTTTGAGGAATTTTGTGCAGATGTTGGTATTATGTGCAATATATATAAGCCCTCATGTCATACACCCTCGTTACCCAACCTTCCATCATACCCGTACCCGACAACAAACTCATTGAAGAGTATGTTGGGCACGTAAACACAAAAAATCCTAATCTTTCCGTTGCACACATGATTGCCCCTGCGTTCTGGACGGAACCTTATCAAACTCCGGAATTCGATGAGGTTACCATTATGATTCGCGGAAAAATGATGATTGAAATTGGTGAAGAAGTTCTGACACTTTCAGCTGGAGAGGTTATCTTTATCAATAAGGGAACAAAAGTCCGCTACTCCAATCCATTTAACGAAGAAAACGAATATTGGGCTGTGTGCACACCGGCATTCCATCCGGAACAGGTCCATCGGGAATCCTAATCTCCATCCATGCTTCATACCACTCCATTTCATTCTATTCATCAGCAATCCGGTGCAAAACTGGTAGATTTTGCCGGGTTCAGTATGCCGGTTCAGTATCGTGGCATTAAAACAGAGCATCATGCTGTACGAAATGCGGTCGGTATATTTGATGTCTCCCATATGGGAGAGTTTTATATCTCGGGTCCCCAGGCACTGGAATTAGTACAGCATGTTACCGTTAACGATGCCTCCAAACTTACACCCGGCCGGGCGCAGTATTCCTGTATTTGTTATGAAGATGGGGGTATTGTTGATGATTTAATCGTGTATGCCTTACCCGACGGCGAATACCTGTTAGTGGTAAATGGCGCCAATATGGAGAAGGATTTTCAATGGATTGTACAGAACAACACCTTTGACGCCACCATAAGCAATCGCTCGGAAGATATTTGTCTGTTAGCTGTGCAGGGACCCAAAGCACCCGAAACCATCCAAAAGCTTACAGACGTAGATGTATCATCTATCAAGTTTTACCACTTTGAGACGGGTACACTTGCCGGCTTTGATGACGTGATCATATCAGCGACCGGATATACCGGAGAGGCCGGCTTTGAATTGTATTTTGACAAAAACACGACCGATCCCGAAGCGATATGGAATGCTATCATGGAAGCCGGAGAACCCTTTGGGATTGAACCCTGCGGACTGGGAGCACGCGATGCGCTCCGGCTGGAAATGGGATATGCCTTGTATGGAAATGATATTACAGCTTCCACTCACCCATTGGAGGCTCGACTGGGATGGATAACCAAATTCGACAAACCGGATTTCATAGCAAAAGATATCCTGCTGGCGAAGAAAGAAGCCGGACTGGAACGACAACTTGTTGGTTTCCTGATGGAGGATGACCGAACCATCCCCAGAAACGGATATCCTATCATAGATTCTGATGGCACTGAAATAGGAGTGGTTACCAGCGGAACTTTGTCATTAACGCTAGGTAAAGGAATTGGGATGGGCTATGTATCAAAACCCTTTGCCGGGGAAGGAACATCGCTTACCATTGCCATTCGTAAAAAAACAGCATCAGCGGTGGTTACCCGCCCTCCTTTTATTAAAAAATAAGTACAGAGATAGATACCATGTCGAACACCGAATATCTGGACGTCTTTTTATCCGTTCAGGCGTTTCAGGAAGAAGAATTACGTGGCAAAACCGCGGTGATCATAGATGTGCTTAGGGCATGCTCTTCTATGACTACCGCTTTGCATAACGGGGCAAAAAAAATAATCCCCGTCGCCGATATGGGGGATGCATCAAAAATCGCACAAACGATGGATGCCCATGATTTTTTACTCTGTGGTGAAAAAAACGGAGTGAAAATTGATGGCTATCACCTCGGTAATTCCCCGCTGGAATACACCGAAGAGGCTGTAAAAGACAAGACTCTGATTTTTAACACCACCAATGGCACCAAAGCCATCAAGAAATCCGGACTTGCTAACCATATTTACCTGGGTACGTTTCTGAATCAGAAAGCACTTGTGGACGAATTACGCGACCATGATGATGAAATCATCCTGATTTGCTCGGGATGGCATGGGCGTCAATCCATTGAGGATACCCTCTTTGCCGGCGCTGTTATACACGACTTGTATAATGGCACTCTTCCCGTCACTGCACGGGATGGCGTGAAAATGGCTTTTGGACTGTACGAGCAGCATAAGTCCGATATAGAAGCAGCCATTCAGGCCAGCGATCATGCACGTCGTTTACAGTCGCTGGAAGTGAAAAAAGATATTGCATTCTGTTGTCAGGTAGATACCTTTAGCGTGTTACCTGGAATGAAAGATGGGATTTTAACCGATTTAAATGGCCAAGGCTAAGTTAAATAAGGCGCAGACACCAAACGAGGAAACCCGGAGAACGCGAAAGCTGGAAATTATTGGCATCATTGTTATTGCCATTGGTGTGCTATTGGGAATAAGCATCATCACCTATTCCTCCACCGACTATCAATATGCCCGCAGCCTCTCCTTTTCTGATTTATTCAATCCCAATGCCTCCTCCAGATCCATTTCCAACGGACTGGGACCTGTAGGGGCATACGTATCTCACCTGCTGGTTTACCAGTTATTTGGATACAGCAGCTTCGGGATTTCACTCCTCATCGTATACATCGGCTGGTTTGTATTCAGAGGAAAAAACTACCGAACCCTGGGCTGGCTTTCTCTTCGGAGTATCTGGGCTGTAATTGTGATTTCAGCTTTACTCGGTTGGTTTACAACGAATCTTGATGTACCTGCTAACTCGGTATGGAGCGGGACCTCTGGTATCTCCATTGCCCGGGTACTGCAGAACATTACCGGCATGGGTTCCATCTTCATCCTTGCCGTGTTAGGTATAGTAACGGTGTTATTGCTCGTTGATCGGGATTTACAGCACACCGTTGACGGGTTTCAGCTTTGGATGGAACGCATGCGCGAAAAGTGGGAAGAACGAAAAGAGACCAACCAGCTTAAAAAAGAAGAAAAAACAAAAGAGCGTGAAATTCGCCTCCAGGAAAAACGTGAGGTTCGCAAACAGAAAGAATTCGAAAAAGAGCAAAAAGCCTTAGAACAAAAAGCAGGGAAAAGTGCTAAACAGGCACCTGCACCCGCTCCAAAAGAATCACCCACCCCGGTTTCTATTGAAGAAAAGGTAGCCCTGTCTGAAGAAGAAGATCGCGCACGAATAGAACAGCAAAAAAGCGAAGTTCAACAACTTGATAAACGCCCGAAGGCTGCCATCGAAAAACCGGCTGCAGAAAACGGGGAAGAAGAGGAAGAACTGGAAGTTGCAGTGTTCAAAGGCGAAGGCGATGAACAAGCCGGGGCAAAAGAGCTGGACCGTCAAAACCGGGAAAAAGCCAAAGAAGTGCCGGTTATCCGGTACAAGTTTCCCACCATCGACTTACTCGATACCCCACCAAACGACGGCAACGAAGTAGATCTGGAGGAGATCAAAGAGAACAAACGTATTATTCTGGACAAGCTGCAGCGTCACCGGATCGAAATTGTTAGTATAAACGCGATCGTGGGACCTACCGTAACGTTGTATGAGCTGGAACCCGCCCCGGATGTCAAGATCAGCAAAATTGAGAGTTATGCGAACGATCTTAAGATGGCTACTGCAGCAAAAGGATTACGTATTCTGGCTCCAATCCCTGGTAAATCGGCTGTAGGTATTGAAGTTCCGAATAGCTCCCGGGAAACGGTCTTCATCAAGCAGGTGGTAAACACCAAGAAGTTCGTTGAAACGGATATGACCCTTCCGGTAGCCTTCGGTAAAACAATCGAGAACGACGTGTTCATGATTGATCTTACCAAAATGCCGCATTTGCTCATGGCGGGTGCAACCGGTTCTGGTAAATCGGTTGGAATCAATACCATCATTACCTGCCTGCTATACAAGTGTGATCCTGAGAATCTCAAGTTTGTGATGATTGATCCCAAAAAGATCGAACTGGCCCTGTATCGCAACATCCAGAATCACTTCCTGGCAAAACTGCCCAGCGCCGACGAACCGATTGTTACGGATACATCAAAGGCTATGGAAACGCTGAACAGCGTGTGTAAGGAGATGGACGAACGCTACGACTTGCTTAAAATGGCCCTGGTTCGCGACATAAAAGCGTATAATGCTAAGTATAAGTCTGGTGAACTGGATGAGGATTTAGGCCATCGCCATTTACCGTATATCGTGGTTGTGATCGATGAGCTGGCCGATTTAATGATGACGGCGGGTAAACAAATTGAAGAACCTATTGCCCGGTTAGCTCAGCTTGCACGGGCTATTGGTATTCACCTTGTGGTAGCCACACAGCGACCTTCAGTTAATGTGATTACCGGAACGATAAAAGCGAATTTCCCCGCCAGAATCGCCTATGCCGTGGCCTCCAAAGTGGATTCACGCACTATTTTAGATGTGGGGGGTGCTGATCAGCTGGTGGGTCGGGGAGACATGTTATTCCATAATGGAGCGGGCATGACCCGTATTCAAAATGCATTTGTATCCACCGAAGAGGTGGAACGAATCAATATGTTTATCGGACAGCAAGCCGGATACAAGGAACCCTTCCTTTTACCCGTTATAGAAGAAGAAACCGGTGGCATGCCCGATCCTCTCGACGAAATAGACGACATGTTTGAATCCGCTGCGAAAGTGGTGATTCTACATCAACAAGGTTCTGTTTCGTTATTACAGCGCAAGCTTAAGATCGGATACAACCGTGCCGGACGAATTATAGATCAATTGTTTAATGCTGGAATTGTTGGACCATATCAGGGCAGTACCGCCCGTGAAGTACTTATTACGACCGAAGAAGAACTTCAGGAAGTCATGGAGAACCTGGGCAATGCGTAACGGGTTGTTGCTGATTTGCATCGTGATCTTTGCCTCGTTTCAGGCACACGCACAGTCTTCCGTTTTCGAACAGATTAAAGATAAGTTTGCACAGGGACAGATGTACGAATCCAGGTTCGAACACCAGTTCATTGACTCCTACACGGGTGAGGTACAGGAAAATTCAGGTACCCTGGTTATTGATTCTGTTGGTTATCGGTTAGAAACCGATGCCCAGGTTATTGTTGTAGATGGAAAGCTGTCCAAAGCGTATGAGGAAGCCAGGAACCGGCTTATTATAAGCCCTTATGAACCCGAAGACGACTCTTTTGGACCTTCCCGGTTTCTGAGTGGTGTTGATTCCACCTATCAACTCACAGAAAAGAAAAACGATGATGGCACCACCACCATCATCCTAACCTCCACCGACGATTTTGCGGAGTATACCCAGGTGGAAATCTGGGTGGATCAGGTCTTAAGGCCATTGTTGATTATTGCGATAGACAGCTCTGAAAATGAGATCTCTACCCGTTTTTCTGCCGGAGGATATAAACCCCGTAATCCGGCGAGCTTTGAGCTTGATTTTCCCGACGATGCTGAAATCATAGACATGAGGTTCGAGTGAATCAACCGGTGAAAATCGCCATCAGCATTGCAATTGCAGCAGTGTTGATGTGGTTTGCCTTCAAAGAAGTTGACCTGCAAAATGTACTGAATGCAGCAAAAGGAATGAGCTTTGGCTGGATTGCTCCGTTTTTTGGATTAACCCTGTTCGCCCATTATCTGAGAGCTGAACGCTGGCGAATGCTTTTTGCAGGAGCGCCTGTTATCCCGGCCCGGTTTACCCTCTTCACCGGTGTTATGTTTGGGTACCTCTCCAATATTCCTGTACCCCGCCTGGGCGAAATTACGCGCCCGGTATATGTGGCTCGCCAAATCAAAGAGAGCAATAGTAAACTCATCGGCACCATTGTCTTAGAGCGCGTTATCGATCTCGCGTCTTTACTTATTCTGATGACGTTTGTTGGTTTTTTCGTTATCTCAGATGCCGATATACTGAATCGGTTGTTTGGGATCGATTTTTCGGATCAGGAAACCATTACCTCAATCATAAAGGGATTGGTGTTTTTCGGATTTGCCGTTTTTTTGATGGCTGCTGCGGCCTGGTTTACCCTTCCCATGCTCCTTAAGTGGTCTCCCGTACAATCATTTTTGGAAAGAGTAAAAGGCATTGCTATTCCCTTTGTTCAGGGTATCCTTTCGATTCGGCAACTAAAAAACTGGCCACTGTTTGTTATGCATACCCTGTTAATTTGGGTTGCGTACGTGATCATGACCTACATCCCGTTCTGGATGTTTGATCTTCATACTGAGTTTGATCTTTCGATCATTGATGCACTGGTTCTTACGATGGTATCTGCTGTCGGAATCAGTATCCCAACACCTGGTGGTGTTGGGAGCTACCATTTGTTTGTTACAAAAGCCTTACTGATACTCTATGCCGTACCGGAGGAAATTGGTTTGGCTTACGCCACTATTGCACATGCCGCGAGCCTGGTTGTGATCGTGCTGAGCACGCCTGTTTTTCTTTCCATAGAAAAATATCTGAACCTGGGGAGAGAGGCGGCAGCACTGGAACCTGAAGCCCGCTCCTGAGTGTAATTGTGTAGGGTCAGAGAAGTTATCGTTTCCTCTTTTTTTGTACATTCCACCAATCCCATTTGCTTGTTCATGCGTCGTTTCCGCTTCCTATTTACTTGTTTTGTCGTATTGAGTGCCTCACACGGTGTGTTTGCCCAAACAGCAAACCCCGATAACAGCCTGCTCCCCGAAATAAACCCCCAGGACATTGAAATACGTAGCGAATTCAGAGCATCTTTTCCTGGCCTTCGCCGGCAACCCATCCTTGGATTTAATCCAAAACCCCGTGTGTACCGGATTGACCCTAACCGCCTGCCCTATCTTGAACCGCTGGATGAAGCCGTAGCCAATATTTCAGTTACACAACTGGATCGGCCAGCTCCACCGGAACGCACCTTGTTATATGCACCCGATCGCACAAGAGGATATATACAGGCTGGTTTAGGTAGCTTTATTGCTCCCACAGTTGATGCGTATGCCTTTCACCAGCTTTCCAATTCCAGTTCTGTAGCAGGGGCCGTGGATTACCGTTCTTCAGGCGATCACCTGGATCAGAACAGCAGCTTCAGAACATTTACCGCAAACGGGCAGTGGCAAACAGCCTTAAGCAGCAAGGAGCGCTTATCTGTAGCTGCAACGGCAACCAGCGATTTTAACTACCTCGGCGTGCAGTCTCAGGGAGGAGCAGTCTCTGCTATCGACGCTCCGCGCAAAGAGTACAACGGGTTTGGCGTAATGGGTTCGTACTCCAGCTTTAAGAATGCCGTGGAAGGGATACAGGTACACGCTGGTGCTAACGTATGGCTTAGTTCTCTGGATACCGACATCTTCCCAACACAGGGAGAAACAAACGAAGCCGTTTTCTCTTTTAATGCTTCTAAAAAATGGGCCGGTAACCAGGTGCAGGAAGTCATAGAAACTCTTGGAGCCGTTCGTGGGGGAAGTTACGATTCCAACGTACTTGGCAGTAACACCTGGTTGGATGCCAGAGGTGGATTGCGGTATCAACGCATTCTGGAGGGCGGAACCAGGGTTGAAGGTACCGGAGAAGTTGCCTTTATGAGCGACCCTAACTCTTCCAGGGTATATCTGGCTCCAAAAGTATCGATCACCCACCAGCTAAAGGATCGCTTACAGCTTTCCGGTTCCGTTTATGGCTCACCCTCCATTCAATCTGTTCAGGATCACCACCTGATTAACCGTTTTTTGACCACCGGTATACAGCTACAGCACCAGTACGAACTTGGAGCTCATGCTATGCTTTCTGTTAAGCCTGCTAAGCGTATGGAGCTTTTTGGAGGTGTGCAGTATCAATTCATACGCGATTATGCGTTTTATAACGCCACCTTTCAAAGCTCAGCGGGTGGATTGACATCTTCCACTTCTTTCACGCTAAACTTTGCCGACGCTACCGTATTTGAAGTGTTTACAGGCACCGTATATCATGTGGTTCCCAACCAGCTATCCATAGACGGTAAATTGTATGCCCGAAGCCCAAGGTTTAGCGCCGGTGGTGCCATTCCTTTTGAGGAAGAATTTGGTCTTGAAGCAACCGCTCGATATAGCCCAAAGCGATCGTTTACCCTTACTTCGTGGGTTGAATATCTGGGGCAACGCCCCACGAACAGGAACACCAATCTGGATGCTTTTCTGTTAGTAAATGCCGAAGCCGAGTATAAAATCAATAACCGGATTGGGGTTTTCGCAAAAGTATTGAATATTTTAGGTCAGGAATATCAGGTTTGGCAGGGATTTGAGGAACGCCCCTTCCAACTTTTCGGAGGATTAACCCTTAAATTTTAAATGATGAGTAAGGAATTCGTAGAGGCTTTTGGCACACTGATCAGAGATCAAATCATAATGAAAAACTCGGTAGAAATAGAGGGATTAGGAGTATTTAAGGCGCAACATAATACCCAACGCCAGGACCGGCTGGCCAATGGTACCACGGTAATGTTGCCCCCAAGCGATACCATCGAGTTTTCAGCAGAGAAAAAGGGTTAACCATGCACGTATCAAATGAACAGTTTATAAACCTGCTTGCCGAAGCCTTGGGCAAAGAGGCTCCCAAGGTAAAAAAGCAGCTGAAAACCCTGATCAAAGAAATCAATAAGGCGCTGGACGAAGGGGATTCCTACGAAATTGAAAACTTTGGTGTACTGAGCAGACTGGGCTCGAATACTATTTTTCTACCCGATTCTAACCTGGAGACCGAAGTAAACTACAAATATGTGGGCATGGAGCCCATCGAGTTAGAACCAGCTTCTGAAGTGAACGAAGCGGATGAAGAGCTGCAGATTTCCGGTATTTTAGATGATATCGTGGAGCCTGATACTTTGGTTGAAGATGCCCCGGAAACCGTAGAGGATATCGTAAACCAGCTTCAGGAAGAAGAGCAGGATCCCGAAAAACCGGGACCCGAAGTATGGGGAATTAAAGAACTGGAAAAAGACAAACGGGATGCTGAGTTCCTGGTATCCAGTCTTTTGGGTGAGGATCAACCGGAACCTACCCCTGAATCCGATACGGAAGAATCCGATATTGACTGGATCGGTGACGAAATCTTTGAGACGAGTGGCTCTGATACAGAGGAAGACCTTGCTGATGAGTTATCGTCGCTAATGGCACTGGAAGATGAGGAAAGCCAGTCGGTAGAACTGGAAGACGCTACGGAAGATCCGGTGGAAGAAGCTCAGACTAATTCTTTGCTCGAAGATTTAATAGCTGAAGAGGAAGCCGAAGAACTAGTGGATCAGATTCTTCCCGAGCATGATGACATTCTCGATGAAGAAGAGGAACAGGAGGTAATGGAGGAGTCTGTTGACGAAGTGGAAGACCCCGGATTGCCTGAAGACATCACCGAAGAACCGGAAACGGACGAAGATGAAGAACATGACCTGCTGGAACAGTTGTCCAGGGATGAGGACGGAGATGAGTTTGACGACCCCTTTGCAGATTTAGATGAGCAGGACGACCTGGATGAATTCGACCCGGATCAGTTGAGCAAGGCCCTTGAAGAAGACATCGACCTGGATCCAAAAGATGAGGATATTTTCCCCGTAATCAAGAATGTATCGTCCGGGATATCGAAAGAACCCGAGCCAGCTCCGGTTGAACAACCCCCTGTAGATAAAAAGAAAGAAAAAACTTCCCGCTCTGATCAGCAATCTGCCCCTGTACTGCTTTGGGTGGTACTTGTACTCGTCATTCTGGCAGGTGGAACCTATTTAATCGGGTTCTTTGGCATCGTATCTATCCCGGGTATTACCCCCAATTCATCTCTTCAGGTTACGCAGGCACCGGCCTCAAATACTCCTCCTCCCGTGCAGGCCACACCCGATCCTGTTTCAGACGAGAATACCTCTTCACCTGCATCAACAGAACCAGATCCTGTTCCTTCCAATGCGGAAGCTGAAGACGTGGTGCCCGCAGCCACCACGGCATCGGTAACATTGCAAACACAAACTGCGGTAGTTGACGCATCTGCCAACCAGGATGTTCCTGCATCGCAGGAAGCATATGGCTTAACCGGAGTGCCGAATACGGAGGCTAATGACGGATATACCATCATCATTTATTCCTTGAGCAACGAAGCCAATGCCCGGTCCGTACATCAGAAGCTAATAAACGAAGGATATCGATCGTTGCTGTTCAGTATACCTTCTTCCACATACGGAACCTTGTGGCGTGTAGGCCTTGGTCAGTTCAGAACCCAGGCAGATGCCGCTATCGCCGGTGAAGAACTTCCGGAACCTTATTCAAACGATTACTTAATTAAGAAAATACAATAACCAATGGTCTATATGACGCATTTGTTCATCCAACTGCAAGATAGTCTTGCCGTTTCTGATTCACTGGAATTAGCTTTTCAAGAAGAGACCGTAACCTTTTTTGACCTTATGGTGGAAGGCGGGATTTTAATGATCCCGATTTTATTACTCTTTTTCCTTGGTATCTACGTAATCGTAGAACGATGGAGCGCACTGAACCGATCTAAACTGGAATCAGAACGGTTTTTAAGCACCATTGAGCAAATGCTGAAATCCGGGAATCAACGGGAAGCCATGGCATACTGCGATGATTTCGACAAACCCCTGGCTCGCATTCTAAAAGCAGGTGTTAAACGATTAGGACGCCCTCTGCGTGATATTGAAGACGCTATTGATAATGCCGGGAAGAAAGAAATCTTCTTTCTGGAAAAACGTATGAACTGGCTGGCTACCATCGCCGGTGTAGCCCCTCTGTTGGGTTTTACAGGTACCGTAACCGGAATGATCGAGGCGTTCATGGATATACAATCCCTGCAGGGCAATGTAAACCCCAGTGAACTGGCCGGTGGAATCTGGGAAGCACTGATCACGACGGCGGCCGGACTTATTGTCGGATTGATCGCTTATGGGTTCTACAATTTCCTTTTAGGAAAGATTAACCGAACTATTTTTGAACTGGAAAACGCTTCCGCTGATTTTCTGGATCTTCTTTCTTCCCCCGCACCTAAAAAGGGATAAATATGGCGCGCGATTTTAGAAAAGGAGATAAAAGCCTGACACCCCTTTCGTTGTTTTCACAATCGTCGCTTACCGATATTGTGCTGCTGCTGCTTATTTTCTTTTTATTGACGTCGTCCTTTGTAACTAATTTTGGGATAAAGGTTAACATACCGAAAGCGGAAAGCGCCTCTACGAACGAGCCCCAGACCATTTCTGTGGCCATTACCAAAGAGGGCCAGTTTTATGTAGAAGGGGAGCTTACGGCACCGGGCTCCCTGGCAACTTCTATCCGTTCGGTGAGCAATAACTCGACAGCTCGAACGATAGTACTACGTGCCGATAAAGACGCCCGGGTAGATGACGCCGTACGGGTCATGAATATTGGTAAAGCGCTTAACCTTAAACTAGTGATGGCTACCGAACAGGGAGTCAGATAGCATTCATGCCGGATAACCGATTCAATAAAGACGATGGAAGAGCCCTTACGGTAACGTTGACGCTTGGCGTGGCCTTGCTTGCGTTTTCGTTATGGTATACCATCGATATGAATCGCAATAACCGTCCTTCTTTTATTGAGGTGGAGTTTGGGGAATTCCAAACCGGATCCCTGGCCGAGTTTTCGGAAGAAAAGAATGAAGAAGTAGCAAAACGGCCCACTCCTTCTGAAGCAGAACCGGAAGAGGTGAAGGAAGAAACCCCTGTACCGGAGGAAAAACCCCAGGAGACAGCAGAAGAAGAAACAAAGCCGGTGGATTTGCCCGACCAGGTTGAGGATGTACAAGAAGATCCCGTACAAACCCCTGAAACCACAAAAATTGACCCCAACCAGAAACAGGCCGAAGTACAGCCGGAGGAAGTCGTCGTTCCCCCTGAAGCAAAAAAGGATGAAGAGGTTCAGGAAGGGGCTCCGGAAAGCGGAGATGAACGAGGGGCAAAAGGCGATGTGGATGCAGACCAAGACGCTGGTAACGATGAGGAAAAATCGGCACCATACGAGCTGAAGTGGGAAGGCGATATCGAACGTGCACCTATGGTTCAACCCCTGCCTACCAATAACTCTAATTCTGAGGCTGTTATTTCGGTTCGTTTTGAAGTGCGGCCGAATGGAACCGTTGGACGGATCATTCCCCTTCGTAAAATGAACCCCGAGTTGGAGCGGGAAGTCATGCGTACCTTAAGAACCTGGCGTTTTTCACGACTTCCGGGTGGCGTGCCTCAACAATCTCAATGGGGTACCATCACCTTCCGGTTTGTGTTTGATTGAGCATTTAAGAATCCTACAAAACCCAATTCTCGATATTCAGGCCCTCAATACGTTCAAACTCTTTTTCATTATTTGTCACTAATGTGAGCCCGTGAGCTTTGGCCTGGCTCGCTATCAACAAATCCATCGGGCCAATTAACTCTCCTGATTTCTGTAACTCGTGCTCAATCTCTCCAAAACATCGTGCTGAAGGTTCATCAAACTGGAGAAACTCAAATGGAGAAACAAAAGCTTTAAGTGTGGACAAATTATGTTCAATTCTTCTACTCTTTTGAACCCCAAAATGTAACTCGGCTAATACCAAAGAGGAGAAATACACTTCATTAATGTCCACTTCTTTAAACCTGCCAAAAACCGATTGGGGTCGTTGGTTTAAAATGTATATGCAAATGTTGGTATCCAGTAAATAAGCTTTCATTGAAGGCCCAAAAAATCCCGTTCCTGATGCTCACCCTGTTCTCTGACTGAAATGTGTTCAATGAAATCCGGGTCAAACTCTTTTGCAGCAAAGAACACATCTTCCCAGTTTTTATCTTTATTCGGGGATAAAATCACTTCATCACCTTCTCGCCGAATACGCACTTCGTTACCTTCAAATCTGAACTCTTTAGGCAGTCGAACAGCCTGACTTCTTCCATTTTTAAACAGTTTTGCAGTCTTCATAACGTTTATTCATTGGTATATCACAAAGATATATACTTTTCTACCTCCCTCATAGTATCCACTTCACATCTTTTTACC
>JBCBST010000013.1:0-41840 GCA_039819115.1 Bacteroidota bacterium | reverse complement strand
CACTTAGAATATTGTCTGATTTCTCTTTTTCCTGTCTTTGGAGTAAAGCATCAAATTCTCGGATTACTGCCGGTGCCAGTCGTTGTAACTTGTCTTTAAGCACATAGTCTTTTGCCCCTAAACGAACAGCTTTCACGGCCTCCTCATCAGGTAAGGTACCCGAAACAAGGATAAACGGTATATCCTTACCGCTTTTTTTAACCTCAAGAAGAGCCTCTAATCCGGTAAAGCCAGGTAATTTATAATCTGAAATTATAATATCGGGTGTCGACGCACGAAGCCTCTCCTTGAACTGCTCCATGCTTTGAAGAGCATCCCCTATAAAGTCAATCCCATTTTTCCTGAGTACCCTTTGTATCAACTCAAGATCATAGGGACTGTCCTCCAAAAAAACTATGGATGGTAGTCTCTGCATATTGTACCCAAATATTGACTTTACTTTAGATAGCCAAAATATACCGAGAAGATATCCCGGAAGTGCGACTATTGGTTTGATCTAACCAAACTAAAAAGTCTCTAATTCAATACGGATGTTCGCTTTTGTCTGTAATGATGATAATAAACTAACGTACTACCAGATTTACAATGCGTTTAGGCACAAAAATTTCTTTTACAACCTCTTTATCTTCCAGATAACTGGTTACACTTTCTTTAGCCGCTTCTAATACATAATCCTTATCCATAGCTGATCCAGCGGGTACTTCTATATTAGAGCGTACCTTTCCATTAACCTGAACCGGGTATTTAATGGTGTCGTCCACGAGGTAATCCTCATTTACCTCAGGCCATACAGAATAAGACAGTTCTCCTTCGAACGATAACCTTTGCCACACCTCTTCGGCAAAATGAGGAGCAAAAGGATTCAGCAATTGAATAAACTCACGAATAATCTGTTTTGAGATAGTGGTCCACCCGTTCGCTTCATTAACAAAAATCATCATTGCGGAGATTGCAGTATTAAAACGCATCGCTTCAACATCTTCCGTCACTTTTTTGATGGCGGTATGCAGTGTCTTTAGCTGAACCTTGTCAGGATTCTCGTCGGTAACTTTTGAATGGAGCTCGCCTGTATCTTCATCAATAAAGAGACGCCATGCCCGCTGCAAAAACCGAAAAACACCTTCTACCCCTTTTGTGCTCCAGGGTTTAACCTGTTCGAGAGGCCCCATAAACATTTCGTATAAGCGAAGAGCGTCTGCACCATAATCTGCAATTACATGATCGGGGTTAATTACATTACCCCGGCTCTTGCTCATTTTGTACGCTCTGGCCTCAACAAGATCTTCTGTTCCTTTTTTATAAAACTGGTCTCCCCGCTTTTCGACCTCGTCATCGGCAAGCTTGATTCTTGAATCCTCTCCCACCAGCGTGTATTCCATTTCTCCAAGAATCATACCCTGATTTACCAGCTTCTGAAAAGGCTCTTTGGTAGAAACCACACCGCAGTCGAATAACACTTTATGCCAAAATCGGGCATAGAGCAAGTGAAGAACGGCGTGTTCAGCTCCACCCACATATAAATCAACAGGCATCCAGTATTTTTCATAATCGGGATCGACTGGACCACCATCAAAATCCGGTGAGATATATCTCAGGTAGTACCAGCAAGATCCTGCCCACTGTGGCATAGTATTGGTTTCCCGAACAGCTGATTTTCCTGTTTCAGGATCGGTAGTTGTAACCCAATCTGTAGCATTTGCCAGTGGAGGCTCCCCGGACCCTGTAGGTTCATAACGTTCAACTTCGGGTAGTTCAAGGGGTAGCTGATCAGTGGGCACAGCTTTAGGTTGTCCGTCGACGTGCAGAATCGGGAAGGGTTCCCCCCAATACCGCTGCCGGCTAAACAGCCAATCCCGAAGTTTGTAATTCACGGCCTTATGCCCCGTCTTGTGTGCTTCCAGCCAGTCGATGATCCGGGATTTTGCGGCATCAATATCCAGTCCGTTTAAAAAGTCACTGTTTATAGCAACGCCTTTACCCGTATATGCTTTTCCTTCAAATCCTTTCTCTGGCTGAACCGTGCGTATGATGGGCAGATCGAACGACTCGGCAAATTCCCAGTCGCGTTCGTCTTGTCCCGGAACCGCCATAATAGCACCGGTTCCATAGCTGACCAGCACATAGTCCGCAATCCAAATAGGAACAAGCTTTCCATTTACAGGATTAAGGGCATAGGCTCCAGTAAATGCCCCCGTCTTTGTCTTTGTAAGTTCCTGTCGATCGAGATCCGATTTTTTTGCTGCTTCAGCTTTGTACGCTTCTACTTCTGCTTTTTGTTCTTTTGTCGTAACCGTATCAACGAGCTGGTGTTCAGGTGCTAATACCATATAGGTGGCCCCAAAAATGGTATCAGGGCGTGTTGTAAACACCCGAATCTGTTCGTCGTAGCCATCAACCTTAAAATCTATTTCTGCCCCAATAGATTTCCCAATCCAGTTCCGCTGCATTTCTTTCAGAGATTCGGGCCAATCCAGGTCTTCCAGATCCTGCAGTAAACGTTCTGCGTATTCAGTAATTTTTAGCACCCATTGTCGCATGGGTTTGCGAATAACAGGAAATCCACCGACCTCACTTTTTCCATCAACAACTTCTTCATTCGCCAGTACAGTGCCTAACTCCGGACACCAGTTTACTGCTACTTCATCTTCATAGGCTAACCCCATTTCAAACAGCTTCAGAAAAATCCACTGGGTCCACTTGAAATAGTTCGGATCGGTAGTATTCACTTCCCGGTCCCAATCGTAGCTAAAACCAATAGATTGGAGCTGTTCCCTGAACCGTGTAACGTTCTTTTCAGTAGTTATTCGGGGATGAGTACCTGTTTTGATGGCATATTGCTCTGCTGGTAATCCAAATGCATCCCATCCCATAGGATGGAGTACATTAAAGCCCTTCATCCGTTTATAGCGAGCGATAATATCAGTAGCTGTGTACCCCTCCGGATGCCCCACATGTAATCCTGCTCCGCTTGGGTAAGGAAACATATCAAGAACGTAATACTTGGGTTTAGATGTATCGTTTGGAGTTTTAAACGTTTTGTTGTTCAGCCAGTATTTTTGCCATTTGGTTTCTATGGCAGAGGGGGAGTAATGATGCATTTATAGAATTGGTACTTATTACACTTATACATACTATTATAGGTTATAATGTACGGATTAAAATACTTTCAAATGCGTCTGTATTTTTTGCTTTTTGTTCGGGTTGGGTTGCACTTCTTTGGTTCTGTCTCATGAAAATGATGCATCGATGGAATTTTTGAAGCTTATCACAAATACAACCACCTACGCACTTGTAGGTCTGTAGTCTCTGGCGACACCACAGAGTACTCAAGGATCTATGACGAATTGTAGTATTACTTGTTTAATGGGGTGGCCGCGTTAATCGTTGTAATACATCCACTCCATCCGGTTTCCACCACAGATTCGGGTTTTGAGCCTGGCTTAGTAACTCTGTTTCAACGCCATTGATCTGATTTCCTGTACCATATACCGATTGAATCTGTGTACCCCATCGGTGGGTTAGTTCTCGCACAGCATGTTCGTCTCCTTTAATCCAGTGACTACAAAAATCCAGTTCGGGCACTTCATCCGTTTCCTGAATAAGGAAATCATCAAGCCATGCCTGATTGCGTCCAATGGCTTTGTTGAAAGCGAACTGATAGGCTAAATCGGGATTAGGTTTTTGGTGTTGAGGATTTCGAAGCCAGAACTCTTCTACGTAATCTGTAAAGTGGCATTTCAGTTCGTTTAATCCGAATGGTGCAACTACTACGGCAACGGAACGACATCCCCTACCTCCATATCTGAACATAGCTTCCACCAGGTTTCTCATCGTATCTGGTTCTTCATCTGTTATATATGCTATGGAAAATTTTGCGCTACGTACGATAAATTCACCGTTTTCTTCTATAGCATCCAGAGTTTGGATGGCTTTTCTGACCTCAGGAACAGAATCATCAGAACCGGCAAATACAACATGATCTGCTTTTAATCCTTTAAAATGATGAAGTTCTATATGTCTATTGATACTTATCCTCTGAAGATCATCACGTAGTATATCCAAAAATGTGGGGAGTAAGTATGGGTCTTTTCTGGAAAGCTTCCCATGGTACTCTGCACCGGATAACAGTATCCCTAAAGCGGTTTGAAAGCTAACCAGGGGAAGGTTTCCGGCATGTAAGGCCAATATCTTTTTCCCGAAGGCATTCTGATGATCGGTTAAACCTGAACGATGTGCCCATTCCTGGATTTGGTCAGCCTCTAACTTCTGCTTAAGCACTCGTACCCGGTGTCGGATATCCGGCATGCTAAAAAGGTGTTCATCCACGGTACGCTCAATGGCTTCTTTGAGCTCCATATTATCGGATCGAAGCCAGCGCATTGCGGCTTGTTGAATGGAGGTGATATGAGTGGAGATATTCAAACGGTAGTTAATCCTGATCGATTAGGAAGTTACAGCCTCTCAGGTTCTTCGAATTCCATCTTCCCAATACCTGAAATCGGGTTCTATCCTCATGCAACACCCCCTTATCGCCGGTTAGTAAAAACGGACAGGAATATCGGTTCGCCTCGTCGATGACTCCGATTCTACCCTCTTCGCCAGGTGGTAGTATACGCATTGGGTTCTTTGGATCACGAATGGTGACATGCATCCACGGCACCGGAGTAAACCAATCGGTACCCAAATTGTAGGACTGGCTTAGCAGTTCGGTCATCCCATACTCTGAGTGAATATTACTCTGTGCCAGTGAAAACGCTTTTGACAGTTCTTTTTTTAGTGCCTGCCTGCTCATTTCGCGACGATGCGTCTTCATTCCACCCGTTTCAACGATAATGGTTTGTTCCGGAAGTTGAACCGTGTACAATTCGGCCAAATCGATCAATCCAAATGCGGCCCCAAAAAGCATTAATTGCTTGCCGGATGCTACAACTTGTTCCAGTTTATCATGCTCCAGCGGGGCATTTAACGGCAGGAACGTACTTAAACCCGATGAATCCTGACCGATGAGCGTCTTCAGCATCCAAATCAGTGAGGAATGCGGGTTATCGTTGTATCCCGGCGTATAGCACCAAAACACAAAATCCTCAAGCGTGTAGAACTCGGACATGCCTTTCAGAATGGAAGTACGATATGCATCCTTATTCAGCACAACATGACGGCTCTGTTGCATACCTGATGTTCCGCTACTCTTGAATATCAAAGGCTCATCGGAAGACGTACGTTTTAGCGATGGTGCAATGATATCGGCATACTTAAATGCTTCGATCGGTAATAATGGGATTTCATGAGGAGATGTAATACGGTGTACACCTAATGCATCTGTGAATAGCCTGTACACAGGGTTATGCTCCTTTTGAAACAGGAAGAGTTCACGTGCCGATTCTGTCGAAATCAATGACCTTTGAGTTTATGTTCGTAACCAACCTGTACGCTTGTTTAGTACGTTCTCAGCGCTTTTTTATCTAAAACTAACCAGCCACTGCTTTTTTTCCATACCAATTCAACAGGATCATCAGGTAATGACTTTCCATTCAGTGTCGGATCCGGATCCGAAAACAGCATCATATCCGTACCGTCAAATTCAAAAGCTTTTAGTTCAGGTTTTGCATAAAACGTTACGTATAAGCCATTCAGGCTTAACTCAATCACCAGCGATTGGGTTCTATCTAAAACAAAAAGACGGTTATCCGATATCTTAAGTCCGTCGATGCGATTAATTTCATCCGGTACACGAACCCTGGTTATTAAATTGCCACTGAGATCATAGTACAATAATTGATGTGTACTTTCTTCAAACACGATCAATTCACCAAACTGGGTTACCACCAAATACTTTGGTTTAAACTGTCGGCTTTTAAGGCCTGAGTTATCGGAGTTTATGACGCTGAGCACCTGCCCACGTTTGTCGAATAGCTGAATGCGGTTATTCCCGTAATCGGCGACATAGATCTTTAACCCGTTTGTGGCATCTATGTCGGTTGGGGAGTTAAAAGCCCCTTGCCTGAATCCAAGGCCACCGATTGTTTGCATCACCTCCCCTTCTTCGGATAGAACAACGAACCGATGCCGCCCTTTATCCAATACAAAAAAAGCATCACGGGTAACCGATAGTGCGGTAGCATCGGAAAAGTCGTTGTACAGAATAGTCTGACTTACGCCTGACTGGGTAAGAAAAGCCCATAACAAAAGTACTGATCCGTATGTTAGAGCACGTTTCACCTCAAATGAGCCAATCCTTTTTTTCCGATGTCTTTACGGTGGTATGCCCCTTCAAAAGAGATGGAATCAATCCCGGAGTAGGCATATTCAATAGCTGAGGAAAGACTGTTGCCAGCCCCCACTACATTAAGCACCCGGCCTCCGTTTGTGTACAGTGTATCCTGTTCTTCTTTGGTTCCGGCATGAAAAACCAATGCATCCTTCACAAGATCCACGCCGGTAATCTCCTTACCCTTTTCATAGCTATAGGGGTATCCTTCTGAAGCCAAGACCACCGTACAGCGTGATTTACCGTCAAAAAGCACCTCCATGGTTTTCAGCTTTCCTTCCGTTGTAGCCACGATTAATTCGAGTATATCCGTAGTTAACGATGGCACAATAACCTGACATTCGGGATCTCCAAAACGGCAATTGTATTCTACCACTTTGGGACCTTCTTCTGTAATCATTAAACCTACATACAATATGCCCTGATATGGAGTACCCTCAGCAAGCATACCCTGTACCGTTGGTTTTATAATGCGTTCTTCAATGATGTGCATCATATCATCAGATACAATGGGCGCCGGGCTATACGCACCCATGCCACCTGTATTTGGTCCGGTATCGCCTTCGCCAATCCGTTTATGATCCTGGGCATTACCTATGATTTTATAATGCTCACCGTCACACACTGCAAAAACGGAGGCTTCTTCGCCCGCCATAAACTCTTCGATTACAACACGTGATGCTGCCTCTTTTAACGATCCGGTACCCAGTTGTTGTAGTGCGGAACGAGCCTCTTCTTCCGTTTCGGGAATAAGGACTCCTTTGCCTGCCGCCAGTCCATCGGCCTTAAGCACCACAGGGTATGTATTTTTTTGCCTGATATAGTGTTCGGCCTTTTCGTACTCCTGCGAGCTGAACACAGCATAATCCGCCGTTGGTATTTCGTGGCGTTGCATAAACGCTTTAGCGAATTCCTTACTTCCTTCAAGCATAGCCGCTGCTTTTTTGGGACCAAAAACCACCTGGCATTCATCTTCCAGAAAATCTGCCAATCCCTCTACCAGGGGTTGCTCAGGGCCAACCACCGTAAGATGAATCTGATTCTGTTGGATAAATTCCAGAATCCCGTCGAAATCAGAAAGGGGAAGTGATACGTTGGTGCCACATTGCGCTGTTCCAGGATTACCAGGCGCAATAAATAACTCACCAAGAAGGGGCGACTTCGAAATTGCCCATGCAAGAGCGTGTTCCCGCCCCCCACTTCCTAATAATAGAACGTTATACTGCATTAATTACGACAGTTTTTCCGCTATGGTGATGATCTCAGAGAAGTCTTCTGCTTTCAGACTCGCCCCGCCGATTAGCCCGCCATCAACATCAGTCTGAGAGAGCAACTCTTCTGCATTTCCGGGTTTCATGCTTCCGCCATAGAGAATTTTGATCGCCTGCGCGGTTTCATCATCATATAATCGGGTAATCGTTCCGCGAATATGTGCGTGCATATCCTGGGCCTGATCCGGGGTAGCCGTCTCTCCGGTGCCAATGGCCCAAATGGGTTCATAAGCAATGACCACATCCAGAGCCTGGTTTGCATCCAAACCCTCAAACGCTGCCTGTACCTGAGCTTCAACAATTGCTTCGTGCTCATTGGCTTTACGCTGATCCAGCGACTCGCCAACACATACAATAGGTGCAATATTTCGTGCAATGGCTTTTTTGGCTTTTTTATTTACGGAAGCATCGGTTTCCCCAAAGTATTGTCTTCGCTCGGAGTGGCCAATAATCACATAGGCACAACCTGATTCTGCCAACATGGATGCGCTGATCTCACCTGTATATGCTCCATTATCTTCGAAATGGAGATTTTGAGCACCTACCTGGATATCGGTATCGTGCAAGTTATTTACACTCATAGAAATAGAGGTAAACGGTGGGCAAACTACCACATCAACTTCTTCTGAAATAGAGGATTTCTTATTTCTAAGCGACTCAAGTAAAGCTGCAGCTTCATTGGGTCCACAGTTCATTTTCCAGTTTCCGGCTATGATAAATCGGCGCATTGGTTTAGTGTTAGGTTAGCTTTCAGGGTTTTGGTTTAGAATTTTGTTTAATCCGGGAATGACATCGTTAAACTCTTCTGCGACATACTTTTTCACAATCACCCCATTCTGATCGACCAATAATCGGGTGGGTATGCGGGTTATGTTAAACGTTTCAATAAGCTGCTGAGGATCAAAACTGTCATTACTGGCTACAGACCATAATTTGGATCGTTCTTCAAAAAAGGCATTAACAGTGACCGGGCTTGCATCCAGGGGTAAGGTGAACATCTTCAGACCATAATTCTTGTAGATTTGGTAGATAACGACCGTTCGGTCGTATTGCTGCTGATACTCAGGACTGGCCAATGGGGATATTTCAAGGATATAGGCAGAACCCAGTAGGGATTCCCGGGAAACAGAATCTCCTTCCAAAGTCAGGAACGAAAAATCGGGAGCTGCAACTCCGGGTGCCAGATAGGTAAGGTCGTACCTCATATTTTTTGCCCACGCTGTAGACATCTCATCGGTGTGTTCTTCATCAAACTCATCAAGCCAGTCCATAGCATCGTCCACCCTGCTGCTATCAAAGTTGAGCTTAATCTTGTCCATTGTAATATTCCGTTTAAGCTCTGTAACCTCCGTTAAGGTGATTAGTGAATCCAGATATCGGTTCGCTACCAGTAGCCCCTGCTTTGCTTTCAGAGGTTTCACATAATTGAGTGCGAGTGGAAAAGCAAAATCTTCAGGAAGCACTGATTCCACTTTTTGTTCCATGATAGATGGATTGAGCATGTTGAGAATACGAATCGATTCACCTGCACTCAGTTTACCAGCCAGTGTTTCACTACGTTCTTCGTATAGATTCCAGAATAAGTCGCTCCATTTACTAAACTCGAAAGGTACCAGAGAGTCAGCAACCTGGCCGTTTTCGATAAAAATCAGCACCCGTTGGTATTGATTGGTCAACCGGTTATATACTTCCAGTGCACGGTTTTCGCGAGAGTCTATCGTTAAGGTTGAGGAAAAATCAGGAAGCTGTCCCTCAATATGAATCGTATCGTTATCTGCCAGCATCAATCTCGTGTTCCATAACAACACCCCGTTTCGACCAATCTGCAAGGGGTAGATACCCGATGATTCAAACTCCAGTTCTGCACTGAACATCCCGGATGAATCAGTCTCAATATAGAGCAGAGTGTCCGTTTCGTTAACAATAGAAAGTGCAATTCCGGAATAATCTCCGGTGGCGTCGATAGAATCGGCTACGGTAAGTGTACCTTCGATTAGCAAACGCGATGGTTCGGGGCTTTTTGAGCAAGCCGCAAATAAAATCAGGCCGGACAGGATTAGGGTCAGCGCCTGTGGTATACGTTTAATGATCACTCGTTTAATCTTTGGGTTATCATTTGTGTGACCAACTTAGGGTTGGCTTTGCCTTTTGAGGCTTTCATGATTTGTCCGACAAAGAATCCCATTAATTGTTTTTTTCCCTCTTTAAAACGACGAACTTCATCCGGGTTATTTGCAATCACCTCTTCTAAAATGGGTTCTAAAAACCCGGTATCCGATACCTGAATCAGGTTCATAGAGGTAGCAAGTGCTTCAGCCGATTGTTCTGAACTCAGCATAGCATCGAAAATAGTCTGTAAAGCCGAAGAGTTAATTTTATCCTCTTCCTTAAGGGTAATCAATTCTCCTAGTCGGGCCGGGGTGATCGTAAATGCCTTGATATCGATGTTTTGTTCGTTCAGAATTCGAAGTACTTCGCTGAGTACTACATTTGCTGAAGCCTTTGCTTTTCCGGTCTCTCTGGTAAGATCCTCAAAATAATCGGCGAGGTATCTTGATTCGGTAAGGGTAACTGCATCCACCTCGCTCATTCCATACTCGCTCACAAACCTTTTTTGGCGTACATCGGCAAGTTCAGGAAGTTCACCTTTAATCTCATTCAACATTTCATCAGAAACAATGACCGGAGGTAAATCGGGTTCTGGAAAATAACGATAGTCGTGCGCTTCCTCTTTCGAGCGCATGGGGCGGGTTTCCATTTTATTGGTATCCCATAGCCGTGTTTGCTGCACAACTTCACCACCCGATTCAATCAGCTCAATCTGACGATAAATCTCGTAATGGATAGCACGTTCCACATTCCGGAAGCTATTCATATTTTTAAGCTCGGTACGTGTGCCAAATTTTTCGCGCCCACGCGGACGAACCGATACATTTGCATCACAGCGAAGGCTTCCTTCCTCCATGTTTCCGTCACAGATTTCCAGGTACTGAACAATCTGTTTGATTTTAGAGAGGTAGGCATAGGCCTCCCGAGGTGTTCTTAAATCCGGTTCGGAGACAATCTCGATCAAAGGGGTACCCGCCCTGTTTAAATCGACCAGTGTATTGTATGGATCCTGGTCATGAATAGACTTCCCTGCATCTTCTTCCATATGGATACGGGTTAACCCGATCCGTTTATCATACTCTTCCAGCTCGATGTCAACAAAGCCTTCATAGCAAATGGGAGTATCATACTGAGAAATCTGATAGCCCTTGGGCAAATCAGGATAAAAATAGTTTTTACGGGCAAAAATCGATTTAGGAGCAATAGAACAATCGGTCGCCAGCCCCATTTTTATGATGTACCGCACCAGGTTTTCGTTTACAACCGGCAGCGTACCCGGATGACCCAAACATAATGGAGTAACCTGTGTGTTCGGGGCCTCCCCGTATTGAGCGGCAACGGCGGTAAAGGCTTTACTCCGGGTCAATAATTGTGCGTGTACCTCAAGGCCAATTACTGCCTCAAATCGTTCATGAGCTATGGTGCGCATCCTTCCTGCTTTATATTACAACGTTGCAAGATAGGTAAGATTAATCATAGTTTTTTGATGTAGTTCGCACGAAAACAAACTACCTATTCGGTGGTGTACATATGACATTTTCTCACGATATCATGCCTTAAAAACTGGTTTTTCGCGGGCAGTAGCACCCGGTTGTATTATGCCTGCGTTCTCATATCCATTGCTGGGTAATGCAATGAATGCTGCCCTGTCCCCAGATTAAATCCTGGCAGGGAATTCCAATCACATCCCGATCCGGGAAATATTGCTTAAATAACCGAAGTGCTTCCTCATCATACCGTTCCTTAAATAGGGGAACGAGAACCACACCATTCGCAACATAGAAATTTGCGTAACTGGCCGGTACATATTCAGAACCATCAACCGTCACTTCTTCGATTCGGGTGCTCGGTAACGACAGAGTCTCTATAACCAGACGGTTTCCCCCGGGAAGAGTGACTTGTTTCAGGATCTCAAGATTTTCCTGCAAAGCAGAATAGTTTACGTCATCCGGATCCTCACAAATCATGGTGAGCACGGTGTGTTCATTTAAGAACCGGGTTAAATCATCTATATGACCATCGGTATCATCTCCGGCAAGACCGCGTTTTAACCATATCACTTGCTCCGATCCGAGATATTGATTCAAATTATATTCTATCTGCGCCTTGTTGAGACCAGGATTCCGGTTGGGGTTTAACAAAACCGATTCCGTTGTGAGCAGAACGCCGGCACCATTAACATCTATTGAACCACCCTCCAGTATCATACCGGGTCGCTCAATGGGTACGTTCAAATGACGTCCTACCCAAGTTGGTATACCGTTATCGTTTTCCCATGGCGCATACTTTTTTCCCCAGGCATTGTATTCCCAATCTATAATTACAGGATTACCGCCCGTATTCCTGACAAAAACGGGTCCACAATCTCTTACCCACACATCGTTAACAGGGTAAACCACTACCTGAAGGCGTGGATTTTTCAATATCTGATTTCCAAGCTTAGACTGCGCGTGTGTCTTAACCACATCCGATTCCACAAACAGTACGATGGGCTCATATGGAAGCAAGCTGGTGATAAGCTGTACATAGATCTGTTCCACCTTATGTAATCGATCTCCAGGCCAGGTGTTAGAATTAGAGGGCCAATGGAGTTGGGTGGCCCGATGGGGCTCCCACTCAGCGGGCATACGGTATGGGGAAGAACGACGAAGCACTGGCTTGGGTTTTCAGGTCAAAATTGTATGGTATGAAACACTTGCTCACGCTGTCAATCATTTTATTAGCACTGGGATGCCAAACCAGGGACAGCCAACACTTAAAAGATCAACCTTCGGAGTTTAACGCTTCCGGATTATCAGCTTTTTTGGATACCACTCAACAGGATGTCGTGTTTATTGATGTACGCACATTGAGAGAACTTTCCCGAACTCCCAAGCTTTCATCTGCTCTTCATCTGGATGGTTCAGACCCTGCTTTTCCGGAGAAAGCACGACAACTTGATCCCTCTAAAACATACGTTCTTTACTGCGTAGCCGGATTAAGAAGTGGGCAGGCTGCACAATACATGAGAAAAGAACTGGGATTTGAACACGTGTATAGTTTTACTGAATCGGTTGACGCATTACGATAGCTCGCCTAATCCTTTTTTAAAGGGCTGCGGGTAGATTTTTCATTTTGAGCAATTACATCTACTTTCGGATAAATAAAGACTGCTCAACTGTTTATGGCCTCCAACAATGAAAGTAACCGATACCTTGAAATCTTAAAATGGTTCGTAGGCACCGTTGTTTTAGGTACCGCTGGAATCATCATTAACTATCAGATTCAAAAAACTGAGCTAGAGATTAAAAGACTGGAAGCAGATGCAGGCTTTCTTAATGTGGTTACTAAAAATCTTGAAAACCGTGGGGATACGACCGAACTCGGATATCTTGAGTTCATCCAGACGTTTATCACAACACATCAGATAAAAGTTGAAGTAAAAGCCCGAATCCGGGAACTGGAAACGCATATCAATCAGACCGTGACTGCCGAAGCTAAAGCGGCTTCCGACAAAAAGGTTCAGAACCTGATGGGAGCGTTGAGTAGTGATCAAATCGAGCAATTCAGACAAATTGAAAAGGAAGAGAAAACAACAGAGGGAGAGCAACAAAGCATCAATGAACTCATTCAAAAAGAATCGGAAGTTGCCGATCAGGAAACACCGATTCATTCAAATAGTATCTCTTCTATAAGCAGGGCCAAAGAGTTAACAACCCCACTTAGCGTAAAAACGAAAAAAGAAACATACACGCGTATTGGCAAACCCATCACACGATGGTGCAAAAAAGGGTACTACGTAGAATTTGGTAATACCTTAAGACTGGGCATAAATGAATTAACATCTGGGTCAATAATCTTTAACCTGAAGGATATTGAAGGGGACAAAAGGAATAACCCTCAGTTTATTGAAAATAACGCTGAGGTTGAGCTTTCCGAGGGCGAGATATATACCCTCACATACGACAGTTATCGGTATGAAATCTCACTTGACTATATCGGATCCGCAGGAAAGAACCCCTTTACGAAAGCTGCCTATATCACCGTGACTACCTATAAGAAGTGACCTATACGGTTCTTTTAATGAGGTCTTCGTACATATCAATTCGTCTGTCCCGAAAAAACGGCCAATTCAGTCTCTGTTTCTTTATCGCATCCAGATCACATGATGCAAGTAGTACCTCTTCTTTCTCTCCTGCTTGCGCAAGTATCTGTCCAAACGGCCCACTGACAAACGAGTGTCCCCAAAAACTTGAGTCCTTTTCCTTACCCACACGATTTACTGCGGCTACATACACACTATTCGCAATAGCGTGGCTGCGTTGAATGGTGGTCCAGGCCTCTGAATGAATCCTTTTTTCTTCCTTTCCCTCATCGACCACCAGCGAAATTGCGGTGGGATAGCACAAAATCTCGGCACCTTTTAGTGCAGCAATACGCGCCAGCTCCGGAAACCATTGATCCCAACATATCAATACTGAAAGTTTTCCAAACTGTGTTTCGAAAACCGGGATACCGGTACTATCATCTCCGGGCGTAAAGTAATATTTCTCGTAAAATCCAGGATCGTCTGGTATATGCAGCTTTCGATAGACCCCGAGTAAGGTGCCGTCTGCATCAAGTACAGCCGCTGAGTTATGATAAACCCCGGTCATGCGTTCTTCAAAAAAAGGAATGACCAGAACGGTGCCCAATTCTTTTGCCAGGCTGCTCATACCAGATAGTAACGTACCGTTCAGAGGTTCGGCCCAATCAAAAAAACGATGGTCATATACGTTTGGGAAGTAGGGTGCATTAAACAGTTCCTGCAATACGACAACTTGCGCACCTTGCTCTGCTGCCTGTCGAATCAGCCCCATTTGGTGATAGGTATTTTCTTCTATGGACGCGCTGCATTTCGACTGAATTAAGGCAATTTTTACATTTCTGGTAGGAGAGGTAGACATGAGGGAGTATGTATAGCCATTGGTGGACTAATAATTATCAATTCTGGTACCAGAAAAGCTAACAATTATTAGGCAAAGTGAAGATGTTAGTTTAATTTAAAAAAGCGCTTCCACGGAACGTCTTCCTCCCAGGAAGCATTACTCATTTTTAGCTTTTCAAACATAATTGAGCTGCAAATGCTTAACTTTATCGATCTACCTACCACCCAAACAAAAAAAGAGTACATGAGCATTGATTATAATGTGCATCCCAAGAGTCATGTGGGGCTTGAGTATGTTAATCTGGAACAGAACGAGCAAACATACTGGAACTTAACCACCGCTGAACTTTATGAGCACATCGTAGCTAATGGAGAAGGCGTTCTTACAAAAAACCATGCTATCCGAATTCTAACCGGTACATACACCGGCCGATCCCCTCAAGATAAATTCATCGTAGATCAACCCTCTGTAAAAGACGTGATTGACTGGGGGCCTGTAAACCAGCCCATTTCCGAGGACGTATACAACCGTTTGTTTGAAAAAGTAACAACGTACCTACAAGACCGTGCACTTTACGTAAAAGATGTGTTTTGCGGAGCAGACCCTGAAAACAGGCTTAATGTACGGGTGGTTAGTGAAGCTGCTTATCACAGTTTGTTCACTGAAAATATGTTCATTAATCCTTCAGATGATGAACTTGCTACGATCCAACCTGAGTTTACCATACTCGCAGCCCCTCATTTTGAGGCCGATCCTGAAGTTGACGGTACTCGCTCTGGTACATTCATCATTTTCAATTTTGATGAGGGCATCATTCTGATTGGAGGTACACTCTATTCCGGTGAAGTGAAGAAAGGAATTTTCGCTGTAATGAATTATTTACTCCCCAGAAAAGGAGTAATGGCGATGCACTGCTCGGCCAATCATGACAACATGGGCAAAACAGCCGTCTTTTTTGGATTATCGGGCACGGGTAAAACCACCCTTTCCGCCGATCCCGAAAAAACCCTGATCGGTGACGACGAGCATGGCTGGAGTGATAACGGCATTTTCAATTTCGAGGGCGGTTGCTACGCGAAGACCATTAATCTGTCTCCGGAAGGAGAGCCTATGATCTACGCTACAACTAAAATGCCGGGTACCATTTTAGAAAATGTAATTCTCGATAGAAAAAGGGAACCTGACTTCACGGATGTAAGCCTCACTGAGAATACACGATGCTCCTATCCTCTCAGCTCTATTCCCAATGCCAGTGAAACCGGTCTGGGAAATCATCCAGAGAACATCATTTTTCTGACTGCTGATGCTTTTGGCGTACTCCCTCCCATTTCCCGTTTAACACCAGAACAGGCTATGTACCACTTCATTAGTGGATATACGGCAAAAGTAGCTGGTACCGAGCGCGGTGTTACAGAACCTCAGGCTACATTTTCTGCCTGTTTTGGAGCACCTTTTCTGCCTTTGCACCCTGCTGTATATGCTGAATTACTTGCTGAGAAAATCAGAGAGCATGGCTCAAAAGTGTGGTTGGTCAATACTGGTTGGACCGGTGGACCATATGGAACAGGGCATCGCATGAAACTGGATCACACACGAAGAATGCTAAGTGAAGCGATCAAGGGTAACCTCAAAGACGTGCCTTACAACATTGATCCCATTTTTGGTTTTGAAGTACCCCGTTCGGTACCCGGCGTGCCTGATAACATTTTAAATCCACGTAAGACCTGGCCGAATGCCGAACAGTATGACGTGAAGGCAAAAGAACTTGGGCAAATGTTTGTGGATAACTTCAGGCAGTTTGAAGCACAATGCAGCAGCGATATACTGGAAGCTGCTCCACAAGTGTAACTCTTAGGAGCCACCGATTTTGAAAAGCCTGTTCCCCAAGGAGCAGGCTTTTTTTGTGTTATCCTGTTCGAATTATCCTTCCGCCATTTCATTCATGCGTTCGAGGTTATCCTGAACGCGCAAAGCTTTAATCACATCTTCGATATCCCCTTTCATAATGGAATCCAGGTTATACAGGGTGAGATTTATCCGATGATCGGTTAGCCTGCCCTGTGGATAGTTGTACGTTCTGATTTTAGCAGATCTGTCACCGGTTGATACCTGGCTTTTGCGTTCAGCAGCCCGGGCAGATTGCTTCTTTTCGAGTTCGATATCGTACATTTTTGCCCGTAACATGGTCATTGCACGCTCCTTATTCTGATGCTGAGACCGCTCTTCCTGGCATTCCACAACAATCCCGGTTGGTTCGTGTGTAATGCGAATAGCAGAATCGGTCTTGTTCACGTGTTGCCCACCTGCACCGCTTGCTCTGAATGTGTCGACCCTTAAATCTGCAGGATTAATTTCCACATCTACTTCTTCTACTTCGGGCAGAATAGCTACGGTAGCAGCAGACGTATGCACCCTCCCCTGACTCTCGGTTGCAGGTACCCGCTGTACTCTGTGTACCCCACTTTCGTACTTCATTTTGCCAAATACTTCACTCCCTTCCAGAGAAAACGAGATTTCCTTATATCCTCCCTTTTCGGATTCGTTAAGGCTCAACAGACTCAGTTTCCAGCCCTGGCCATCAGAAAACCGCCGGTACATGTCAAATAAGTCTCCCGCAAATATGGCTGCTTCATCTCCTCCGGTTCCCGCTCTTATCTCAATAATCGCATTTTTGGAATCTTCCGGATCTTTAGGGATCAATTTCATCTTGATCTCTTCTTCCAGTTTCATCAATTCTTCCTGAATTTCTGTGTTTTCCAGCTGCGCCATTTCTGTAATCTCCGGGTCTTCATCCATCTCGATTAATTCAGAATTACCTGAAAAGCGGCTGTTTAGGTCGTTCCATGCGTCAAAATCTTCGACTAATTCTTTTAACTCACTATGTTCTTTAGTCAGTTCAGAGTACCGGGCGGGATCATCGTACACCGATGGGTCGCTCATAGCCGTTGTGATTTCCTCAAACCGAGCTTTTACCTGTTTTAGTTTTACTTCAATATCCATTCAGGATGCAATTATTCGTGTGCTGATCGGAATGAAGGTACAAAGAACTGGTCGAGCATTTCATCCAGTATTTTTCTATTGGCAGATGCATGTGCTGATAACCCCTGCAACAGCTCATCCTCCTCCATAACCCATATGTCTTTGATGAGATGCTCATGCTCAATCATTTCGTTCAGCTGGTGTTCGTCTACTTCTAAATGAAACTGAATCCCAAGTACATGCTCCTCAACCATGAATGCCTGGTGTTCGCAGGCTTCTGATCGGGCAAGCAGTCTGGCGTGTTCTGGTAAATCGAAGGTATCTCCATGCCAATGTAAAACGGTGGTTCCGCAAGGGATAGGTAATAGCGTGGTTGATGAAGCAGGTTCGATGGGATACCATCCGATTTCCTTTCTTGCATGTGGATATACCTCTCCACCCAACACTGCTGCAATCAGTTGAGCACCCAGGCAGATACCCAGAACAGGCTTCCCTGCATGGATTATAGCGCGAATAAACTCTTTTTCTGTTTCCATCCACGGGTATTCTTTTTCCTGGTACACCCCCATCGGCCCTCCTAATATGATCAGTCCGTCAATCGCGTCTACCTCCGGAAAAGAATCCTGACTGAAAAGGTGTGTACCGGTGAAGATAACCCCTCGTTCAGTGCCCCAGGTTTGAATGTGACTCAATCCTTCAAAGGGAACGTGCTGCAAATAGTGAATGGTCATTATTTATTTGTAAGAAATCTAAAAATGATAGAATAATTCAACTACGGAAATTACCCTTTATCGTATATTTAAGGCTGTTTACACTTTCAAGAATATGCTATGACTTCATTAAAAGCCAATTACAAACTTGGATTCTTAGGCGCCGGGCAACTTGCCCGCATGAGCGCGCTGCAGGCGTTTCAATTTGGAATTAAAATCGCCTCTTTTTCTGATCATAAAGAGGATGAACCACTCGATTTCATGACTCCGTTTTCCTATATGGGAAGTTTCGAAAAAGCAGATGACATGGTTGAATTTGCTTCCACCTGTGATTTGGTTACACTGGAGAATGAGTTTATTGGAACAGACATCCTCATCAATGTTCGTGAACAATCGGGTACCGCTATTTACCCTACACCAGAAACGTTCGCACTGATCGAGAATAAACTCATTGAAAAACAAACCTTTGAGAAAGCAGGCATACCGGTTACACCTTATAAACTGGTAACATCCAAATTGGACATGAATGATTTTGGGGATCTGCATGGATGGCCTTACTTGCTGAAATCTTCAAAAGGTGGGTATGACGGATACGGAAACAAAACCGTACACAATCCTGACGAAGCCCTTCAGGCCTTTAATCAATTGGGTGGCAATGATGGAAGAGAAATACTGGCAGAGGCCTTTGTTGAGTTTGAGAAAGAGTTGGCTGTTCAGATTGCACGAAACGAGACAGGAACAGTTGCTTACCCCGTGGTTGAAACCATCCAGGAAAACCATATCTGTGTTGCAGTTCTTGCACCGGCCACTATTGGTGATGACATCGCGAAGAAAGTACGGGAACTTGCCATAACGGCAACAGAAGCCATTGATGGAAAAGGGATCTTCGCCTATGAGTTTTTTCTTACCAAAAACGGAGAAGTGCTCTTAAATGAATCTGCACCGCGACCTCATAACTCGGGTCATTACACCATTGAAGGATGCGTAACTTCTCAATTTGAAAATCATGTACGAGCAGTAATGGGCCTACCTCTGGGTTCAGCTGAGCTGGTACAACCTGCTGCCGTAATGATTAACCTATTGGGTACACATAAGCGCGATGCACAAGTAGATCATATGACCTCGTCGCTGGCCGCCCGTGATGGACATCTTCATATCTATGGAAAACTTCAAAGCAAACCCGGTAGGAAAATGGGACACTTTACCTTGTTAGGAGATAATCTGAAAGAAGCGTATTCTCAGGCGTTAGAGCTTACAAAAACCATCCATATATGAGTACCTCTCCCCTTGTTGGCCTGGTTATGGGCAGTGATAGCGATTGGTCAACAATGAAACAAGCGGCCGACATCCTGACTGAATTTGATGTTCCTTTTGAACAACGTGTAGTGTCTGCGCACCGTACTCCGGATGACATGGCAGAATATGGGAGAGAGGCACGAAATAACGGACTACAGATTATTATTGCTGGTGCAGGAGGGGCTGCTCATCTTCCGGGTATGCTTGCCAGTTACACCACCTTGCCCGTTATTGGGGTACCCATCCAAACTTCTGCTCTAGGGGGAGTGGACAGTTTATATTCCATTGTCCAAATGCCGAATGGAATACCTGTGGCAACTGTAGCGATAGGAAAAGCACAAAATGCCGGCTTACTGGCCATTCGCATGCTTGCTATGACGGATTCAGCCCTGGAAAAACGTCTTACTGATTATCACTCAAAACTAGCGGAGCTCTCCAGGCAAAAAACAGCCAACCTTCTGTAAGGATATGAGACTCATCTTATTATCCTTTCTCGTCAGCTTACTGTATCCCCAATGGATTGAAGCTCAACCGGTTACTATTCCATCGCCGGAAGGCTCACTGCAAGCCGTTGTCACTTTTAATCCAGCGCTTACCATCTCTGTTCGGAATAAACAGGCTAAGGAATTGATTTCTATATCTGCAGATATAGAAATCAATTCCCATAACCCCCTTTTTAATCAAGATAACTGTCCTTCATTTAGTCATACGGAAGGCACATTGCGTAATGAGCCTGTAGCTCCGGTTAAAAATGCCTTCATTGAGTACGCCTACCATGAGTTTACCGCCGCGTGTACACAAGGTTCATGGACGATCCGAGTATTTGAAGACGGTATTGCCTACCAGTTTCGAACCACATTTCCAGACTCTGTTGTCGTAGAAGATGAGCAAATGAGCCTTCACCTTCCGCAGGATCATGAGTTGTGGTTTCATCAGGAACCCGGTTTTTTTTCTTCCAACGAGCAGTTGTTTATTCATACTCATACGGATAGTCTTGCAGAACAAGCACTGGCTAGTCTCCCCCTTGGCATTGGGTATCCATCCGGGGAAAAGCTGGTGGTTACTGAATCTAATTTGCGGTCTTACCCCGGGCTGTGGATTCATAAATCTGAATCAAAACTGGAAGCCACTTTCCCTTCTTACCCTATAGCTGAAGAACAGGAAAATGACCGGCATATCCGGGTGACAGATCGGGGCGAATTTCTTGCAAAAACCCAAGGTACCCGTTCGTTCCCCTGGCGTGTGTTCGTCTATTCAGATAAGGATAAAGACTTACTCAATAACGAACTGGTCTATGCACTCGCCGACGACAATGAATTACCCAATACAGATTGGATTAAACCCGGAAAGGTGGCGTGGGACTGGTGGAATGCCTCCAATTTATATGATGTACCTTTTAAGGCCGGTTTAAACACCGATACCTATAAATACTTTATTGACTTTGCTTCGGAATACGGATTGGAATACGTAATTCTGGATGAAGGCTGGTCAAACACCGAAGACCTGCTCGATCTTTCCCCTGATTTTGACGTCCGGGAAATCATCCGCTATGGAAAAGAGAAAAACGTGGATATCATTCTCTGGGTGGTTTGGTTAACCCTGGATCGTCAACTCGAAATAGCCCTGGATACGTTTCAGGAGTGGGGTGCTGCTGGTATTAAGGTGGATTTCATGAATCGGGATGATCAACCCATGGTAGATTATTATGAAACCATTGCACGCGAAGCAGCAAAGCGTAAGCTACTGGTTAATTTTCATGGTAGTTACAAACCAACCGGACTTCGTAAACGATTTCCCAACGTAATTACCCGTGAGGGTGTTAAAGGGGGAGAACATAATAAGTGGAGTCGGGATATCACGCCTACTCATAACACCACTATGCCCTTCTTCAGGATGCTACCCGGCCCTATTGATTACACCCCGGGTGCCATGCGAAATGCACAACCTGGGAATTTCAGATCGGTTTTCGCCCGTCCAATGAGTATGGGAACACGGGCTGCCGAAGTTGCGAAATTCATCGTGTTTGAAAGCCCTTTACATATGTTGGCCGACTCACCATCGAACTATAAGCGCGAAGCGGAAACCATTCGCTTTATTGCTCAGATCCCAACCGTGTGGGATCGAACCATCCCCCTATCTGCAACCATCGGAGAACACCTTGTTATTGCGCGTCAGCATGGTAATTCGTTCTATATTGGTGGTATCACCAACGAAGAGAACAGAGAGTTTTACATAAATTTTAGTTTTTTGCCAGAAGGCAGATATTCCGCCACAGTCTTCCAGGATGGCCTTAATGCCGACCGATTTGCCGAAGATTACCGCATACGAACCCTGGAGGTAACAAATACGAGCACTATGAATATATCATCAGCTCCGGCCGGTGGCTTTGCCATTCATATTGCTCCTGAGAATTGAGTTTCGCCATCAGCTAAAAAAAGCGTATTTTGAATTGTTTGAGACGAGTTATCGATTTTTCTTCTATAGAGCTGAGATTTTCTGTCCAACATAACACTAACTAATTCTTATACGATGAACATTTATGTAGGAAATCTTAGCTATGGGATTTCTGACGAACAATTACAGGAAGTTTTCGAGGCTTACGGAACAGTAAGTTCAGCAAAAGTTATCCGCTTTCAAGATACCGGCCGGTCAAAAGGTTTCGCCTTTGTTGAAATGAGCAATGATGATGAAGGCCGTACCGCAATCGACCAACTGGATGGAGCCGAAATTGATGGCCGTGCAGTTAAAGTTAACGAAGCACGCCCAAGAGAAGAGCGATCTAGCCGTCGCTATTAAGAGCTTTTCTTTTTTCGAGAAAAAGCCTCCCAAATTCTGGGAGGCTTTTTTATTTTAAGCCACTTGATAACAAAAAAGGATTCATCATGGTAATGACTACCACCAATCATCTTGAAGGCAAGGATGTTCAACGCTACTTAGGTGTTGTAACCGGAGAAGCTATACTTGGAGCAAATATCTTTAAAGATTTCTTTGCCGGAATCCGCGACATCGTTGGAGGTCGCTCAGCTGCTTACGAAAAAGAACTTCAGGAAGCGCGACGAATCGCATTTGCTGAAATGGAACATAAAGCGAGCCGCGTTGGCGCAAATGCAATCATCGGTATTGATATCGATTATGAGACCATTGGGGCAAACGGAAGCATGCTTATGGTTTCGGTAAGTGGGACTGCTGTAGAAGTATAGTTTTGGATGGTAAAGGTTTAAAACCTGCCATAGAGAACGTATCGGTACGTATTGCCATTGTTGCAGAGAATGTGTTCTATTTGATCACCTTCAATACATCGTTGAATTAGCAACGGTGTGGACTTCCGTTTAGTGATTGGACCCGCCCTTTCATAGAGCAGCGTATAACATATTCCTGTGTCAGTGCCGGACAGCTTGAGCAAACAAACCTGTACGTGCTATACGACTTCCTTTCCGATTATAGATTTACCTTACCGACCGCGACGTTCGTTTAATGTACGTCGTCGCTAAATCGATGCTGCACTCCTCTAATCAGGTGAACGCATCTTTCATGCGATCGAAAAAGCCTTTTTCCTCTTCACTGAGGTTTTCAGGATCAAAATTTTTCGAATCCTTCAGGTCTTCAATAGCAGTTTGTTCTGCAGAACTCAGCTCTTTTGGAACAAAAACCATGACCCGGACAAACTGATCGCCTATACCGGAATTGTTAAGTCCTATGATTCCCTTACCGCGCATGCGAAGCAGCTTGCCGGGTTGTGTTCCCGGTTCGATACGTAATTTTGCGCGCCCTTTCAGCGTAGGCACATTCACTTCTGTCCCGAGAATAGCGTCCGGAATACTGAGCACCAGATCGTAATAGATGTTATTCTGCTCACGGCTGAACTCTTCGTGTTGTTCCTCTTCAATCAGAACAATTAAATCACCCGCAGGCCCGCCACGGCGCCCGGCGTTTCCCTGCCCTCTAAGCGTGATGTAATTACCGTTAGAAACTCCGGATGGGATATTGATTTTAACGGTTTCTTCTCCCTTAATACGGCCTTCACCGGAACATTTATGGCACTTATTTTTGATGATGCGGCCGTCACCCTGACAGGTAGGACAGGTTTGAACATTTACCATTTGTCCCAGAATGGTACGAGAAATCTGGCGCACCTCTCCCATTCCATTACAGGTTGAGCAGGTTTCGAAATCGGAATCGGTTTCTGCACCCGTACCCTTACAGTGATCACATTGCTGCTGTTTTTTAATTTTCAGCTTCTTCTCTGTACCAAATGCGATTTCTTCAAGGGTGAGGCTTATGCGAAGCTTCATATCAGAACCTGGCTGCCCAGGCTGGCGCTGACGGCGGGATCTCGCTCCACCCCCACCACCAAAAATGTCATCGCCAAACATCCCGCCACCGAAGATATCGCTAAACCGGCTGAATATGTCTTCAAAGCCCATTCCGTCAAAATCCACACCGCCACCACCGTAACCGCCATGTCCATTTACTCCGGCATGACCAAATTGATCGTATCGCGCGCGCTTTTGGGGATCACGTAGCACCTCATAAGCTTCTGATGCTTCCTTGAATTTCTTTTCAGCGTCGTCATCTCCTTTGTTTCTATCGGGATGAAATTTCATAGCCATCTTACGATACGCTTTCTTAATCTCCGAATCGTCGGCTGACTTAGATACTCCTAAAATTTCGTAATAATCACGGTTAGTCATCGTTCAGCCTCAAGCGCTTACAATTACTTTAGCGTGCTTCAGAACCCGCTCGCCAATTTTATATCCATTTTCAATGACCTGAAGTACCACATCACTTCCGGTTTTCTCATCGAGTGCGGCTTGCCTGAGTAAAGCATCATGTATATCTACATTAAATGGCACCCCGGTTTCTTCGATACGCTCTACTCCATACTTGGTGAGCGTTTCTTCAAACTTTACCGAAACCATTTTCACACCATTCAGAAACCCTTCTTCTACGTGTACGTGTTCTGCGGCTGAAAGTGCCCTGACCAGGTCCTCACTGATCGGCAGAAAATCTTCCAGAGCTTTAATTTTAGCATCTTCGAATAGCTGAACCCGTTCACGCTGCAGACGTTTCCTCATATTTTCCATTTCTGCAACTTTTCTGAGCTGAGCATCTTTTAATGCCGCTATTTCGGCTTTAAGGTCAGCAACAAGCTGCTCATGGGTATCCGCTTCCTGCTCAGAAGTCCGTACTTCTTCGGTTTCAGTGATGTCTTCCTGGAAATCGGTATTGGTATCCTGAAGGATTTCTTCTCCTTCAAGTTCATGTTTAAGTTCTTCGCTCACGTCTCGTGGATTCGATAATATTTGATGTATTGACTGATATCTAACAAATATGATGCCATAGCCATTCTGAGTTCAAAAATGACACAGTTCCAACACATAAAAAAAGCCGTCTTGTATAAGACGGCTTTCGAATAGGCTAAAAAACACTACTGCTGCTGGCTCACGCAATCGCCGGCACATACCGTAACACTTGGTAAGTCGAGCACATCTACTTTTGGAATAGTTGCTCCAAACTTACCTTCTATTACCTGGATCATATCGTTTACGATTAATCCATTACCCCGGGGGTTAGGATGAATACCATCTGTTGATATCACGCCGGTTGGTGTAAAGTCCGGAGTAAGCTCAACTCTATTAACCACAACACCGGGAACACCGTCACTAAGCCCAAATATGTCTAAAAAGGCAGATGATACCCCCTCGGCTACAAAGCCGTTAGTGTCGTAGAGTACAAGTCGTTCTGAATTGTCAGTCACTGCCTGAGCAATAGTAGCGTTAAATGCAGCTCTGGCAACCTCTATCTGTTGCTGCTCGGAAGGTAAAAGTACAAACTGATCCGCTACAGCCGCTTGTACACCTACAACTCCGGCTCCCAGATCGGTACCCAATATAGAACCCAGAGCAAGCACAAATAAATCGGTCTGCTCAGACTGTCGTATACTCGGCAATCCTAAGCCGGATAAATCCGTAAGGGATTCATCCTCAATCACAAATGCGTTAACACCAAGACTAAATGTAATGGTACGTCGGGTAGCCTCGGCTTCCGTTATCGCCCCATTGGTGAATGCCGCCTGCAAGCCCGCGTTATAAGCGGCATAACCGCCGTTTATAGAATCGGCCTGAGTCTGTCGCGTAACCGGAATTGCCTGGAACGGAACCGCCCGGAAATAGGCCAATCCAAGAAATGGAGGAATATTCACAACAATACCATCGGCCGTTGTATTACCTATTAACTGGGCTATAATTGCTTCGTATTGTTGATCGAATATAGCCGGATCGGTAAGTAGGTTTTCATCAGAAGCTCCACTTACGGCATATCCTAATACATCATTATTCCCAATCCAAAGCGAAAAGAAAGAAGGTTGGGCAGCAATAGCATCGCCTAGTATCGTTGAAGTTCCCGGATTGCTTGCAAACCTTGCATACAAGGCATTAAATGCAGGGTTACCTTGCGCAGGGCCTCCTGTGGCACCGGTTAACATCTGACCGGTTATGATACCCGGCACTCCAAAATTCTGGAGTGTTGTTTTGTCGCCGGTAAAGAGAGACGGGAGCTCACCATTAATAGTTGGTGAAGGGATTCTGGCACCAGTATCCAGTTTGAATCTTCCCAGCGTGATGTTGTTAGCGGGATTCGGTGTAACACCCGTATTAAACCCATCCACAGAGTTAATATCCGGCTGATTGAATCCTTCTGTTCCACCTACTTCATTTAGCTGATTGGCCAATAATGCTGGTATAGATAGCGCCTGACCTGATGTATACAGCGCTCCATCCATATATCCTGCGGTTAATGAGTTACCTAGAGATACATAGTTCGAAAAATCAGCCGTTCCAGGTGACATTTCCGTTATGGGAAGAGGATTATCCTCCAATCGTTCATTAATCAGTGAACCTTCCTGTCCATCGCAGCCATAGCCAATGATCGCCACACAGAGAAGAAACACAGTCAGTTTGGTTGAATTATTCATTGTAAAACTCATGGATTTGATTAGTTCAGGAATTCATCAAAAGTGAAAGAGATGTAGTAAATAGCCCCAAGCAACGGATTTGCAAGAGAGGTTGTATACCGCTCATTGAACAGGTTTGTGCCCCCTAGTTTAATGATGGTCTTCAAATCACTCACTTTATAGCTCACCTGGGCGTCCAGTGTGCCAAATGCAGGAATGACCCCGTTACCAATAGCTGATTCCCACAGATAAGCATCCTGCCATCTGTACACCATATTGAAGCCAATATTATCGGTCACTTTACGGTTCTGGAATTTGAGGTTATATCTCCATTCCGGTGTATTGAACTGAGCTCTGAATCCCTGTCGGATCAAATCGTCCTGGTCGATCAATCGGTTCCATGAAACGTTACCTCCGATGGTATATCCTCCATCAAGGGCGTAATCGGCTGTAACGGCGAAACCATGTGATCGTACATTACCATCAGCATTTACATCAAAACCATACGATTGTGTGTCAAACGAGCGGTTTGCGTTAACCGGGTCTGTACCGGTAATCACAGCATCGGTCCAGTTTTGAGTGCCCGGTGCGTTTTCGCCCGTGTATTGATCGCCTGGCGCCGTAGCTAATCCATTAGGAATACCTTGCGTAAATGTTACTTCTGCAATGAAATCGGTGTAGTTACTGAAGTAATAATAAGCATCGATAAACAGTCGGTTTCCAATAAGTGATTTATAACCAACTTCGAAAGTGGTTAGCTTTTCCGGCTGAAAATCATCGAATTCGAATGGAGTTACGGCAGCTCTGGCATCTTCAATCGTACCGCCGGAAGCCAAAATATCTCTGGCTTCACCAACACCCTGGTATACGGTGTTTGATCTGAAGTTATACCGGTCTACCAATACCGGGTTACTACCAATCAGTCGTCGGGTTACAACATCCAAATCGATAAACTGATCCTGCGTCGTGGGAATCCTGAACCCACGCTGGAAAGAAGCCCGGAAGGTGTGATTATCAAATGCGGTGTACGTGGCGGAAGCACGGGGTGAGAACTGACCATCAAAATTCTCGTTTTTGTCATATCTCAGCGAAGCACTCAGGTTTAAATCACCGTCCATCAGGTCTTTACCAGCTTGTACATAAGCTCCCCATTCCTGAATGCTGAATTCGTCGCCATTATCATCCAGTGCAAAGAGCGTACCTTCAGACTCAAGGGCATACACTCTGTAGTTACCACCAACGATCAGCTGTACATCGGAAGGATCGATAAGCTCCTGGAAATTATAAAGACCTTCGGCCTGGTATAAGTCAGAACGATCCAGGAAACGCGCTCCACCCTCCGAAATAGGCACACCACGTAATGAATCAGCGAGCTGGTCGAAGCCTTGAGAACCAGGTTGCTGTTGAACAGAGTTAGCAGCCGTTCTGGCGGCAGCGTGAGCTTCCTCTACGGTACGACCTTCTGAGCGCTGTCCCAGAAAAGTCTGGAAATAAGCCGGCAGATATTGCTCCTGGTTGATCAAGGAAGCAAGCGTATTTGCTGCGTATGAATCTCCGGCATCCTCCTGGGTTGTATATGCCCGTAAGAAGAAATTGGGGTTTCTCAATTCAAGCTTCCCGGTCCAGATACTGAAGTCGTCCAGCACAAACCGATCGTTTGCAGTGTACACTGTACTTCCATAACCGATGTTATACTGGGCAACAATTTCATACTCGTCGGTAATGCGATAGTTAAGTGCAGTACCAAATTTTAAACTCTCTGTGGTGTTATCTACAAAGGAATTCTCGGTATAACCAACGGGCGAAAAGGTTCCCGAATCACCATTGGGAATCAGAGAACGAAGGCCAGCCACTTGTTGTGCAGTTCCGATTTGTGCAGCAGTCGCACCTGGCCGGGGAACCAGATTTCCGTTATCGTCTGCAATAAGCCCGTCATCGATCAGGCCATCTGCAATGGTACCTAAGCCAACCAGAAAATCCCCATATACATTAAGTCCATCATAGGTTCTTGGGTTAGCGGATGCTTCCCTGGATGTAGCTCCCCGTTCAACGATACCGGTTTGGTTTCGAAAATCCTCCCCTGCAAAGTCCTGGGCCTGTAAATAAGATGCGTTTACTTTGAAGGCAAACTTGTTATTGAAGGCCTTGGCATATCTAAGATTATAGCTCTGGTAAAAAGAAGGGTCTTCAATATTGCTGTCAATATGGTTTATACCCGATTTAATATTGAAGGATAGCCCCTGGTAATCAAAGGCACTTTTCGAATTCATCAGGAGAATTCCATTCAAAGCATTGGGTCCGTACAATGCTGATGCTGCTCCCGGGATAAGCTCCGCGCTTTCCAAATCCAGTTCTGATATCCCCACAATGTTCCCCACTGCAAAGTTAAGCCCCGGTGCCTGGTTATCAATTCCGTCAATTAATTGTACAAAGCGGGTGTTACCGTTCGCACCGAAACCTCTTGCATTTATGGATTTAAAAGTCAGGCTTTGTGTACTGAAATCAACCCCTTTCAGGTTTTGAAGCGCGCTATAAAAATCGGTTGAAGCTGTACTCTGCACATCCAGTATATCCATCTTTTCAATAGAAACTGGTGATTTAAGTATACTTTCTTCAACCCGCGATGCTGATACGACGATATCAGATCCAAAGATCGTTTCTTCCTCTAACCGAATATTCAATTCCGTGTTCTGGGTGGTGATTTCCACTTCCTGGCTTGCAAAACCAATAATGGAAAAGATGAGGGTAAGTGGAGGATCCTGACGTACGGTAAGAGAAAATGTACCATCAACGTCGGTTGTTGTACCAATTACTTTATCCTTAACTCGAATGTTAACCCCTGCTAAAGGCTCACCGTCAATGTCAGTGACGGTACCTGTTATTTGCGTTTCCGCATCTGTAGATGTTGTAGAAGCGTACGATGAAAAAACTAACGCACACGAAAACAACAACGTAATGCACAAAAGATGCGCACGTTGTATCGTTTTCCTCATAGTTCTAATCTTAGTTGTGATTTAATTGTGACTGTATTTGATATAATCCGCTGACCTAATCGTATGTTTTTAGTTAGGGTAACTCGCTTTACGGACAATGATTACGCTAATAAAACCCTGAACACAACATTATGCAAGCGCTTTCAGTAACTTTTTTTACGTTTTCGTTACTATTTTTTTACATCAATCTTATGTATCCATGAATTTAATGACAAAACCCAGTGCTTTTCCAGCCATCTTATGCATAATGCTTGTTTGGGGATGCACTCAAAAATCGCAACCCCAACAACCCACAGAACTCACGTACCTGGCGCTTGGAGATTCATATACAATTGGTGAAGCCGTGCCTGAACAAGAGAGATGGCCTGTTCAATTGGTCGATTCTCTCCAAAAAGCTGGAATTGATGTTAAGGCGCCTACTATCATTGCTAAAACAGGCTGGACAACCAATGAGCTGATGGAAGCTATAGATCAGGCGGCTGTTGACTCAACCTATGATTTTGTTTCTTTGTTGATTGGGGTTAATAACCAGTACCGGGGCTATGACATCAACCAGTATCGTGTTGAGTTTCAATCTTTACTTGAACAAGCTCTAGCATTTGCAAATAATCGATCGGAGCGGGTGATCGTAGTCTCTATACCGAATTATGGGGTAACCCCTTTTGCGCAGTCAAGAAACCCCGAAAGAATAGGAAAAGAGCTTACTACATACGACACTATCGCAGATAGCATTTCCGGGCAATATGATGTAGCATTCATTAATATCCGGAACTTATCTGAGAACGCACGAAGTGATTCTTCCCTGCTTGCGCAAGACCAGCTCCATCCGTCCGGAAAGATGTATGCTCAGTGGGTCTCACGAATGCTTCCGATCGTTACATCCAAACTCAAATAACTGGCTATGCTATGAGTCTTACACTCCCTCTTGCAAGAGCACAAGCGAAAAAAGACAAGCTGTTTGGAAAGGCAGTTACCTTCACCACTTCTTTGGAATACAGAATAGGGTTAGTGGGCTTTGGAGTTTGTTACCTAATCGCACAATTCATCCAGAGTAGTCCCAGGTTGGAGTTGCTCGCGATACCGGTTCTTGTGGTCGCGTTGATTTTTCTGATACTGGCATTCTATCCCATGTCGATGGCAAAACGCTTTGGTGATATCACCCTGTCCGGAGAAGAAATTCGGATTAACCCCTCCTTAAAAGCCAGTGGCATCGAAAAACAACATATACCTGTAGCTGGTGTTAAAGAGCTTTCGCTATACACTGCCTATAAATTCAGATGGTTTTCTTCCTTGTTTGTCATACAGGCAGAGGGTGTGACTGAAGATGAATCTTCTTTCACCTTCGCTATTGTGATCAACTCACGAAAACAAGAGCAAGAGTATCTAGAAATTCTTGATAACTGGTACCGCCAGTCGATGCAGTTAAGAGAATATGATCAGACCGGGCAACGCATCTTCAAGCTTAACCACGGTTTTAACTATGAGGATATACAAGGTATAAAAGAAGAGTACGGAATAAACTGGTAGCGTAACAGGCTGTGCTCCTTAATCTGGCTGAGCAGCATTGATGGCCTCAAAAAAGACCCTGGTTTTTTCCAAGCCATCATCACCGTTAATGTTGGCATACCAGTATTGCTCAATGGAACCCCTACGCATTAATAATTGCATGGTACCCTGGCTTTTATGTTCGGCAATTACCCAATTGGTAATAATATTATAGTCCAGCCGGCTATTGAATCCGAATTTTTGGTTTCGGTCAAATTCGAATGTAACTCCCTTCTTAACTTTGGTTTCCGGATAGCCTTCCAGCATATCAAAATCGATACCTGGGTCATCTGCATCCCTTCGAATGGATGCCGGGAGTACAATCGGGCGATTAGTTACCGGTATATTCATAGCAGCCCGTAATCCTAACACACTGGCTGCTTTATGATGACCATGAGTACCGTCATGAGGAAGCATCACGAAAATAAAGTCGTACTGCTCCTTGAGCATTAAATCCGTAAGCTTCTCTACAATGGGTTCTGTATCCCACTTTTCTATCGTTTCCGCAATGTCCAAGGTGTAATAAAAATCCTGTTGGTCAAAAAAGAAGTAATTTCGGATACCTACGATATCACCACCTGCCATAAGCTCTTTTTTTCTGATTCCAGGCAGGTAATCGCGGCCCACCTCTTCTTCATCCAGGTCCAACCCATACACATAGTTTCCAAGCGTAGAATACTTATACCCGCCTTCTCCGTTTGTCATTAGTGCAAGATCAACCGTTCCGCCCAATAGCTTCGTTGTTTTGAATACCGTTGCAGAAAACAATGCATCATCATCAGGATGTGCAGTTACCAGAAGAATATTGGGCTTATAGGTTAGCTCCTGGGAGAACGCTACCTCACCGGCAGTGAGAAGTAGTAAAGCGATAACAATACGTTGATTCATTATAACTCTTTGAGAATGGGTTGTAATGTTTTCCAGACCGTTTCAGCCACTATATGATGACCTTCTTCGGTGGGATGTATACCGTCAGGAAGGTTAAGCTCGGGCACCCCTCCCACTCCCTCCAGAATAAAGGGAATGAGGGGAAGATTATTCTGTTCAGCCAGATCAGAGTATAACGTCTGAAACTCGGTGGTGTATGTTTCTCCCAGGTTGGGAGGTACTTGCATCCCTGCAATGATGATTTTCATATCCGGGTTCACTTCTTTCGCAATGTCTACGATGGATTGAAGATTGGCCTTCGTTGAAGAAAGATCTATACCCCGCAGTCCATCATTGCCGCCTAGTTCAAGAATCATGACGTCTATAGGACGCTGCAAAACCCAACGGATACGGCGCAATCCACCGGCCGATGTTTCTCCACTTAATCCTCCATTCACAATGGTAAATGACCAGTCCAACGCATCCACTTTTTTTTGGATAAGAGATGGAAACGCCTGTTCTGCATCGATGCCAAACCCGGCAGTGATACTGTCTCCAAAGAAGAGAACGGTTTTAGGACCGGGTTCTGGTGAACTCACGGCCAGCAACAGTGCAAGTAAAAGGGATAGATTCATACCTGTAAAACGACTGCCTGATTTAGATGATTCCTTTGGTAAACAAAAATACAAAACACACGTTTACCGGAATGGTTTGAATATACTAAACCGTTGCCATTCAACATCATCACCAAAAAAGATAACGTGCATACAATTTTAGAGGTTCGCGATTTAGTTCGTGTGTTTCAGAGCGGTTCAAAAACGCTGACTGTTGTCAATCATGCAAATTTTGAAATTGAAAAGGGTAATAGCTGTGCTATTGTAGGGCCATCGGGAAGCGGTAAAACAACACTCCTTGGATTGTGTGCCGGCCTGGATCAGCCCACATCGGGCCAGGTTATACTTAATGACACCGATCTTACTACCCTTTCGGAAGATGAACGGGCTCAAATTCGGAATCGGGACGTTGGGTTTGTTTTTCAGACCTTCCAGCTTATACCCACGCTTACGGCCCTGGAGAATGTTATGGTTCCGCTGGAGCTACGTGGAGAAGCTACCAAAACTGTACGGGAGCGTGCCGTTTCTCTGCTTAACGAAGTGGGCCTCGGTGATCGAACTCATCATTATCCAACCCAACTTTCCGGTGGAGAACAGCAACGTGTAGCCATAGCCCGTGCATTTATCAATGAGCCAAAAATCCTCTTTGCCGATGAACCTACCGGTAACCTGGATACAGAAACGGGTGAAACCATTGAGCGTCTGATCTTTGACCTGAATGAAAAACAGGGCACTACATTGGTGGTGGTTACTCACGATCTGGAATTAGCCGATAAGTGCGATCGAATCATCCGAATCAAAAACGGGCATATTGAGACTGCTGAGGTAACGATATAAACATGAAGTGGATTTTAAAAATGGCCTGGCGGGATTCCCGCTCCAACCGCCGCAAGCTATTCCTCTATATGGCGGCCATTATTGTTGGGGTAGCCGCCCAGGTAGCGATAACTTCTTTTAGGGAAAATCTAAACCAAAGTATTAACGACCAGGCTAAAGAATTACTTGGTGCCGATCTTGAATTTGAACGAAGCGCACCGTTACATCCCGAAGTGCAGGACTATATCGACTCCATTGCTGCAGACCAAAGCACGGCTTTAGGGTTTGCGTCCATGGCTTATTTTCCTTCAACCGGAACTACCCGCCTATCCCAAATCACGGCACTGGAGGGTGCATTCCCGTACTTTGGTACATTAGAAACCGATCCCGTTCAAGCTGCATCTCAGTTCCAACAAACGAATGGCGCGCTGGTCGAAGAGCCTATCCTTATTCAGTTCGGTTTGGAAGTTGGGGATTCGGTAAAAATAGGAAGAAGCACCTACCCTATTGTCGGAGCGTTGATTGATGTTCCGGGTCAACCTGCAGCAGCTGGCTTTTTCGGCCCTCGAATATATATACCCAAACAAACCATTGAAGAAACGGGCTTGCTTCAGAGAGGCAGCCGACTGGAGTATCGAACGTTTGTACAACTACAACCCAATCTGGATCTGGAAATCATCGAAGAACGATTACGTGAACTAAAGCGCACCCGGGATTTCGATTACGATACCGTTGAAGAACGTAAGGAAGATATTGGTCAGGCCATCACCTCACTATCAAACTTTCTGAATCTGATTGGTTTTGTCGCCCTCCTCCTTGGTGGTATCGGGGTGGCAAGTTCTATCTTTGTATACATTCGACAAAAAATCAGGACGATTGCCGTTTTGCGTTGTATCGGGGCCTCATCCAACCAGGCTCTTGCAATATTTTTAGTGCAGGCTTTTGCTATGGGTCTTACCGGATCTGTAATGGGCGCAACCCTGGGTTCAGTCATACAACTCTTTTTACCCACCTTAGTTTCCGATTTTATCCCTGTAGACATTGACCTGTTCCTGTCGTGGACTTCGATCGGTGTGGGCATTGCAACAGGGGTGATTGTATCGGTCTTGTTTGGACTTTTCCCATTACTGGCGGTAAAACAAATATCCCCCTTGTTTACCCTTCGCAGCATTGGCATCCAATTTGGACAATTGTTGAGCAGAACGAATAAAGTAACGCTGGTAGCCCTTGTATCCGCTTTCATAACCGCATACGCATGGCTTATGCTAAACGACTGGCGTCCCGCTGTTTTCTTTACCATTGGCCTGTACATATGCATCGGGATACTTTGGTTATTTGCACGGGTTATCATGTGGGGCTCGCGACGTTTTGCTCCGGCAGGATGGTCGTATGAATGGCGACAAGGTCTGGCTAATCTTTATCGTCCCAATAACCAGACCTCAACATTACTGCTCACGTTTGGTTTGGGGGTTACGTTAATCAGTTCGCTCTATTTAACCCAAGATATGCTATTGGGTACCATACAGTTAGGTGATCAGGATAACTTACCAAACCTGGCTTTATTTGATATTCAATACGATCAAAACGATGGGGTTAATGCAGTGCTTGAGCAAAATGGCATCAAACCACTTCAAAATGTTCCTATCGTGACCATGCGTTTAGGATCCATTAACGGACAACGCACCACCCAAATTCTGGCTGATACGAATCGTACCGCCCGCCGATGGGCATTGAACAGAGAATATCGATCCAGCTACAGAGATTCACTTGCTTCAACAGAACGTCTTAGTGAAGGTGAATGGATCGGTTCATTTACGTATTCGGGCACCGAGGTTGTACCTGTTTCCGTCTCTGAAGACCTGATGGATGATTTAGCCATCTCCGTTGGAGACACGCTTACCTGGGATGTTCAAGGCATTCCTATTCAAAGTTATGTTGCAAGTACCCGGTTGGTGGAATGGGATCAACCTTCCCCTAATTTCTTTGTCATTTTTCCGGTTGGAGTATTGGAACCTGCTCCACAGTTTTTTGCAACCACTCTGAATACCCCCAACCGTGAAGCATCCATTGCACTTCAACAACAAATTGTTCAGGCCTACCCGAATGTTTCCGCCATCGATATTGGTCAGGTTATCGATACCATTCGTAGCTTTATTGATAAAATTACATTTGTTATTCAGTTTATCGGATTATTCAGTATCGCCACCGGATTGATTGTATTAGCTGGTTCTGCAGTCAGCAGTCGCTATCAGCGGGTACGGGAATCTGTTCTACTCAGAACCTTAGGAGCAGTTCGGCATCAAGTCATGAAAATTCAGGTTATCGAATATGTTTTACTGGGTTGTATGGCTGCCCTTACCGGTCTCGTATTATCGGTGGGAACCAGCTATCTGCTGGGTTACTTCTTTTTTGATATCGTTTTTACCCCCAACGTTCTCATTCTGGCAACAGAGGCAGCAATACTCATTCTTTTGGTCTTGCTGATAGGCTCAATTAATGTTCGCGGAATTCATCATAGAACTCCTTTAGAGATTCTGCGGTCAGAAAGCTAGTGGTTAATTCATCTTAACAATCTAATCGTTAACATTATCGTTATGATATGGTAACGTTAGAATCGAAATTTCTAGCTCAATTTTAAATCAAATAACAGGTTATGAACCGTTCTGTTAAAACACTATTTATTTTAGGGATCACTCTCATGCTACCCTTAACAGCATGCGAAAACATTAGTAAAACTGCCAAAGGTGGTGCTATTGGAGCTGCAGGTGGGGCCTTAGCGGGAGCATTAATCGGAAAAGCGGCCGGAAACACGACTACCGGTGCTATTGCCGGAGCCGCTGTTGGAGGTACCACCGGCGCTTTGATCGGAAACTATATGGACCGGCAAGCCAGAGAGCTGGAGAAAGATCTTGAAGGCGCTAAGGTTGAACGAGTTGGTGAAGGGATTAAAATAACATTCGAATCCGGCATCCTGTTCGATGTTAATTCTTCCAGCCTGAAAGAAGTATCCAAAGAACAAATTGCCAACCTGGCAGAAACGCTTCAAAAATACCAAGACACGAATATTATGTTTGCTGGACATACCGATGATTCAGGTCGAGCTGAATACAATCAGGAGCTCTCAGAAAAAAGAGCAACGGCTGTTGCTGAATATGCCGCCTTTCTGGGAGTCGGTGCAGAACGTATGACCATTACAGGTTATGGCGAGGAGGATCCTATTGCCGATAACACCACCACCGAAGGTCGTGCACAAAATCGTCGTGTTGAAGTTGCTATCTGGGCTAACGACAAGCTTAAAAAAGCAGCTGAAAAAGGCGAGATCGAAGGATAATATCCTCACGCATCGTATTTTCTGTATTGAAAGCCTCCAAAGGGAGGCTTTTTTAATTCTATACATTCATAGTTATGAGAAGATTGACGTCCCATTTAGTACTAACCTTCACGATTCTCTATGCTCTTAGTCTTGGAAGAACAACCCCAGGTTATGCTCAATCGGGTTCTGATGATAGCTTCGAAGTGGTAACCTGGAATATCGAGTGGTTCGGTTCAACGAGCAGAGGACCTTCAAACGAATCTCTCCAACTTACTAATGCAGCCCGGGTCATAGCCCGTTTGGATGCCGATGTGTATGCTCTTCAGGAGATCACAAGCCAAAACGTATTGAATGAGCTGGTAAATGCCTCAAATAGTGAGATCGGTGTTCAGGAGTATTACAGAGGCATCATAGCTACTCATATAAATCAGACGCAGAAGTTAGCATACATCTATAAACCAAGTGTGGTTTCAACCATCGGTGCAGGGGCAGTCCGTACCTTTCAGGACGATTTCTACTGGGCTGGTCGGCTTCCTTTTTTCCTGGAAATAGATGCAACTATCAACGGTGTGACTGAACGACTTCTCCTGGTTAATGTGCATGCTAAAGCAAACGTAGGAAGCAGCTCGGATCTAAGAAGCTCATACAACCGCCGTCTTAATGCAGCCCGGGATATAAAGCGCTTCTTTGACGAGCGTGAACCAGAGACATCTATCATTTTTCTGGGAGATTATAATGATGATGTGGATCAAACGATTTGCGGAGCCTGCACCTCTTCCGCTTCTCCTTATTCTGATTTTGTAGACGACAGATCAAACTATCAAATACTTACTGAGCCCCTTTCTATCCAAAACAACTTAGGCTCTACGGTAGGACGAACATCTATCATCGATCATATAATGATAAGCAATGAATTGTTTGAGTTTTACAATGCTGGTAATACCTCCGTTCACCTTCCCGGATACATCAGTAACTATGGTAACTCCACCTCAGATCATTACCCGGTGTTTGCACGTTTTGATTTTGGTGAACCTACCTCCGTTGAACAAACAGATGCCGCACCAAGTACTATTTCGCTTTCTCAGAACTATCCTAACCCGTTTAACCCATCCACTACTATTCAGTTTTCCGTTCAACAACCTCAGGCTATTACCTTAGCTATTTTTGATGTTATGGGACGCCCGGTACAGACACTGGCAAACCAGGAGTTTATGGGCTCGGGAATCCACAGCCGCACATTTAATGCCAGCGGACTAAGTTCTGGCCTTTATTTCTATCGATTAACCGGAAATCTGGGTTTTTCTGCTTCGGGTACGATGACCCTTCTTAAATAAGGAAAGGAGCACTCCGGTCAAAGAATACTCCTTTAAAACTAACTACGGAGGTTTTTTGAATATTGGTTAAAAGAAAAATTTTAAGGTTGCAAGTACATTCAAGGCTCTGATCTCTTCAGAAACTTCAGCCGATACGGGTGTGGAACTCACGAATGGATCATCGAATCTATATATGACCGAACGGTCGTCCCAAAAGGAATATTGTGCAGCAACGTCCAGGGCTATCCCTTCTCCCACCATAGTACCAAACCCAAATGAGAGCTGAGTTCTGTCAGAGTCAAATTCTTTGGTTCGCGCTGGAAAAAAAGCATATCCCGCTCTGAGCTGAACATAATCAGATAGTTTATATTCGCCCCCTAATCGAAGGTTTACAACCTGATTGTAGTTATCCTGAACGAATTGCTCCAATACTAACTCATCATTCCTCAGCGTACTCTCATCGAGCGCGTCCAGGTTATTCTCCCGTGTGAGATCAAACTCCGTTGTGGTATAGTCTATCAGCTCGGCTGATGCCGAAATGGAAACATTGTCCATATTTATCAAAGAACCGCCAAAGGACAGTATTCCAGGCTGTCGTATTCCATATTCAAACTCTGAACCCAGAAACCCTTCAGCTGGAAATACACTTGGATCATCAAATTGAGTAACCACCTCAGCACTATAGCGCTCTTCGACTAAGTAATAAGAAGGTAGTGTATAGCTTACACCGAGATTTAAAAAGGGCAAAGCCTCCACGATTACTCCGAAATTGGCGGAAAAGGCTACAAAATCGCTGTTCAGAAGTTCTCTGGCAGCAATACGATCGATGTCTGTTCCTGTTGCTGAACCTTCAATCGCGATAAAGTCACCCGCGTATGCATTGTTGGCATCAATTTCAGAGAATAGTTGGTCATACTCCGAATTTCCGTCCAATACTCCAAGGGATATTCCAAGATGAAATCCTCTTTGAAATTCAGTAGCAATAAACGCATTGTAATTATTCACTGCCGTAATCTGACTCCGCGTGGCATCCTGGGTAATCCCCATAAAGTCTGAACCCAGATCATCAAATAGTCGAAAGATGGATTCTCTTATAATGCTTCCATCTGTGAGCTCTAAATCTTCGGTGGCAAATGCATTAAACGCGGGGTCAAAAAAATCGTTATCACCGAATTTATAGGTATCGGTTATGCTGCTATTTGTGTTAAAGCCCTGGAACGCATTATTCCTGTTCTCCTGAAGGGTCCGGTTATACCCTCCGCCAAGTACAAAACTGCCGCGCGTTGTAGGTGCCTTATATACAATTCCAATATTGGCTGGTCGTAATAACCCGGCACTCGAGTTTATGGTGTTTCCCAGATAGGCATTGTCTTGCTCGGTGTTGTTATAAATCGTACCAAAACTAAACTCCGAGTTTTTTGCCAGTGAGGCACTTGCCGGATTATCAAAAACTCCGCCAAAACCGTTATAGCTTGCAATAGAAGGTATTACTGCGGCTTGGGCGTCACCGTTAAAACCTCTGCTGTTAAACTGAAGTGCAAGGCTGTTATAGGTGATCGGAAGCAATCCATCTTGTCCTTTTGCCAGGGAACTAAGACAGAGAAAGATCAGGAGAACTACTATTCTCTTCATGCTGAGATACCGTTGAGATGATATTAAATATTAGATTAGTTACGACCTGAGCGGCGTGATCCTCCGCTACGGCTCCTGGAACCCGAACTGCCTTTGGAACGGGAAGAACCACCACGGCTTACAGAGCTTGAACGTCCGCCTGATCGGGAGGAACCACGGCTAACCGATGATCCCCTGCTGCCCGAACGGGAAGAGCTTCTGCCAACGGATTTAGATCTGCTGCCGGAGCCTGAAGATCGTGAAACAGATGAGGAGCGCCCTCTATTAGATGATGAGCTACGTACTGAGCTCCCTCTGGATTTACTGTTACCGGAACTTCTGCTAACAGAAGAACTACGGCTGCCAGAACCAGATGTACCCCTGCTGCGTACGGATGAAGAACGGCTGGAACCTCTGCTGTTTACGGTGCCTCTTGAGCGAACGTTAGAAGAAGAATTCCGGCTACGCACACTGCTACTCCTTGAGGTATTACGTGATGTACCACGAGTGACCGAGGAGTTTCTGGACGTGGCTGAAGACCTTGATCGGATACTGGAAGAGCCATTTCTAGAAGTTACCGAGCTTCTGTTAGAAGTAATAGTGCCTGAACTTCTGCTTCGCACGGATGTTCCATTGGTACGGGTAATTCCACTATTTCTGGCTCCTGTACGATAGATACCGTTATTGTTGGATCTTCCATTATTGAACGGATGATTATTGTTAAATACGATAACATTATTGTTCCAGAATGGATTAAAGAATCCTCCTCCAAATCCCCAGAACGGATCAAAAAATGGAGCAGCTACAAAAAATGGATCGTAGAAAAACGGGTCGTAGAAGAAAGGGTTACCAAAACCGAAACCTACATTAAAACGGTTGAATCCAAAGCCAAAACCAAATCCGGCATTAAATCGATTAAACCCAAATCGGTTCCATCCCCACGGATGTCCCCAACCTGCACCTGCAAAACCAGTATTGAACCAGGCATCGTCTCTTCCGTCCAGGTATCCCTGGTTATATCCTTCGTCGAAACCGTCATCAAAACCGTCCCAGTATAACCCGCGAGCGTAGTTTTCCTGGTACCAGTCTTCGGTTTCATAATCTTTATAATAAATACCCATTTCTTCTAGTTCGGTACCAACGTACTCCAACTCGAACTCTTCTGATGTCTCAACAGGAATAACCTCACCTACACGAGCGGTTTGAGGTTCATTATTCCAGTTATATCCTTCATTTGCGCGTTCTTCACCATCCCACGAATAATATCGGCTGAGACTGGTGGGACGCTCTTCAAATCGGTCTACCGATTGAAACTGAGTGTAACATCCCGTTAGTAGCAAAGGAATCAAAAAAAGAAAAGATGGGCGGGAGAAGGATACTGCAGACTTCATAATGCTCGGGGTTTGTGTTACAAGTTGGAATAAAGGTCAACATTTCAAGTAAAAAACGGCATCACATGATGATGTTAAGCTTTTAAATCTCTCCTCTTAAGGATTTCGCTATTACCTCGGCCTTCGAATTAACGTGCAGCTTTTTGTATATGTTACGGATGTGGGCCCTGACTGTGTCTAATGAAATATCAAATCGATCTGCAATCATTTTATAGCTAAGACCGTCCACAAGACCGTTAACAACGTCCTGTTCCCGAGACGTTAACATGCTGTCCTGATTTTTTTTGGGGGCCTGAGCGTTGAAATACTCAATCACTTTTCGTGCAATCTGCGGACTCATAGGTGCACCCCCGCTAAGAAGTAATTCTACAGATTCCTTTATCTCTGGTAACGATGTATGTTTTAACAAGTACCCGGAAGCACCTGCTTTAAGAGAATCAAAAATCTTATGCGAGTCGTGATACACCGTTAGCATAATAATATCGATTTCAGGGTACTTTGATTTGATGATTTCCATGCCTTTAATACCACTCATGCCAGGTAGTTGAATATCCATGAGTAATACATCGGGATGGGCATGACCTTCCAGAAATTCGAGCATTTCTTCAACAGAATCCGTTGCCACGGGGCATTCAAGACCGTCTTGCATGTCTAAATAGCGCTGAATTAAGTCTCTGATTTTTTTATTGTCTTCGACGATTCCGATAACGGCCATGATAGGTTCCTCAGAATTTACCTTTTAGTTGAATGCTAAAGCCTTCTTTGTTACTAATATGGAGATACGCACCAATACGTTGAGCTCGCATCTCCATGTTACGAAGCCCCTGTCCTGTTTTCTTATTCACTTCACTATCTTTGACAATGGCACTAAAGGTGAAGTGAATA
>JBCBST010000012.1:0-41924 GCA_039819115.1 Bacteroidota bacterium | reverse complement strand
ACAACATCGGGATGACGGCCTTGTGGTATAACAATATGGAAGGGGGAGCGGCCGGATACGGTGAAATCGGAGGCCTGGATATCCGCCTGAATGGGGACTATAACCCGAATGTGATTCCCCTGGCCTCCAGAGAGGAAGCCACCGGATGGACACAGTATGCATTCGTGGTGTATCCCAGGGAGGAAGCCGTTGGCATGGAACTACGCCTGCGCTACTGGCACCACTTCGAAGGCATCGTCTACTGGGACGATGTGAGCATCACTAATTTGGGAGGGGTATTTGTAAGTGTGTCTAATGAAAATGATTTTACTGAAATCGATAACGACACACCGGAGCAGGTTCACTTACTGCAAAACTATCCTAACCCATTCAACCCAACGACCAAGATTTCATTCCAACTCCAGACCGCGGAGACGGTGAATCTTAATGTCTTCAATATACTGGGTCAGAGGGTGGCTACGATACTAACAGATGCAAGATTGAACAGTGGACTGCATACGTTCAACTTTGACGCAAGCAGCTTGCCAAGTGGCATCTATATCTATCAGTTAAGTACCGATAGTTTTAATGAGATGAGAAGAATGACCCTCATTAAATAAAAGACATTGCATTGAATCCGGGAGGAATCCCGGATTCCTTTTTTATTCATAGTCTGATTTGCATGGTCATGGGCAAGACGTTTTCTTTCTTCTTTGTATTGGTTGTATTTCTGTACGGGCATACCAATGCCTTTGCGACTACCGGAAAAATTGTAGGCAGAATAACCGATGCAGAAACAGGTGAAGCACTCATTGGAGTAAATGTTGCTATTTTAGGAACTCAACAAGGCGCCATCACAGACATTGATGGTTACTATACCATACTCAATGTAGCTCCCGGAGAATACGAATTAAGAGCCTCTTACCTTGGATTCGGAACTCAGGTTGTAAAAGGGGTCAGGGTAAAGATCAATCAAACCACCACCGTTAACTACACACTCAGCTCCTCTTTTATTGAAGGTGAGGAAGTAACTGTGATAGCAGAACGCCCCATTATTGAGCGTGATCTTACGTCTTCAAAAGCGACCATTTCATCAAAAGACTTACAGCTACTACCGGTAGAAAACTTTGATCAGGCTGTTAATATTCAATCGGGAGTGGTAAACGGTCACTTCAGGGGAGGGCGAATTGGGGAAGTAGCATACCTGGTTGATGGCATTCCCATTAATGATTCATTTGATAACTCCTATGCCTACCAGGTTGAAAATAACTCCATACAGGAAGTAGAAGTAATATCCGGAACCTTTAATGCTGAATTCGGACAGGCCCAGTCTGGTGTGGTAAATATTGTAACTAAAGATGGGGGAGAAAAATACGAGGGTACATTTTCAACTTTCTCGGGCGATTATGTAACCTCAAGAACAAACGACTTCCAAAACACCAATCAGATTAATCCTACTGACATTTATGATGTACAGGGGGCCCTTAGCGGCCCGGTTCCCGGAACAAATAAAAAAGTTAATTTTTTTATTTCAGGCCGGCGGATTTATGATCAGGGGTTTCTTTATGGAAGAGAGATCGTGCGCCCGCTGGGCCAGAGCGATGATGAGGGAGAATTTGTGACTATTGACAACCGGGCGGTTTATGTGCCACAACTGGGAGATAGTTCTTTTCAGTCTATGAACTGGAGCGAACAAAACACGATCCAGGTTAAACTAAGCACCCCACACATCAGGGGGAATAAGCTTTCTGTATCCGCACTATACCAAACTGATTCAGGTCAGAATTACGACCATTTGTATCTATACAATCCCGACGGTATCCCAACTAATTTTGGAGAATCTATCACTATAAACCTGGTAGATAGTTACACCTTTAACTCAAAAACATTTATGAACCTCAAGGGGGCCTATTTCATAAACCGAAGTGATTCTTATGTCTATGAAAACCCATTAGACCCACGCTACCCGAGAGACGATGCCCGAAATTTTCTTGGAGGCAATTTTTCGTTTCTGAGAGGGGGTGCCGTAAACAATTACGTTAACAGAGAAACACGTACACTGGTTTCCGGGATAGATGTCACAAGCCAGGTGAACCGGAAACACATGATCAAATCCGGAGTGCAGCTAAAGCTTCATGAAATCAATTTTCGGGAGTTTGAAATTCAAAGCAACCCTACAACTGGTTTCGAGCCTTTAATCCCACCTGAAGGAACCCCGGATCATGTTTCATATCATGAAATGCCTATTGAGTTTAGTGCTTATGCACAGGATAAAATAGAATATGATTACCTCGTGGTAAATCTGGGGCTTCGGTTCGATTATTTTGATGCCAATAGCGAAATCCCGTCTGATTACAGCCGGCCTACCACATCGGAAAGGATAAGAACCAATCCGAACTGGCAGCTCTCCCCTCGTTTTGGCCTCGCTTATCCCATAACAGAAACCGGGATTGTTCATGTGTCTTATGGGCACTTTTTCCAGATTCCGGCCTTTCAGTTTTTATACCGAAACCCTGACTTTACGTTTGATCCAGAAACAAGATTGGCCAGAGTATTTGGAAATCCGGACCTGAAACCACAACAAACCATCGCTTATGAAATTGGTTTACAGCAAGGCTTCAACGATATCCTTTCTGTACGGGTAACAGCGTTTTATAAGAATATCCGGAACCTTCTTGGTATGCGCTTTGAAACCATAGATCCCGGTGGGGTGGAACCCTTCCCTCTTGAGAGGTACGGCAGGTTTATCAATACCGACTACGGGCAAACCAAAGGTTTAATCGTGGATATTGAACGCAGAATGACGAATAACGTAAGCTTCAATATAAATTATGCGTATCAAATTGCTATGGGAAATGCCAGTGATCCACAGGCTCAAATATTAGACGAACTGCAAGGTGTGGAAACCGAAAAACAACTCGTCCCTTTAGACTGGGATCGTCGCCACCAGTTAAATGCTACGTTTACGATGATTACACGGTCTAATTGGGCAATCACACTACTGGGTAATTTAGGTTCAGGATTTCCTTACACCCCTTCAAGAGCGAACGAGCGAATTGGTATCGAAAACTCAGATCGAATTCCCATGTTTGCCAATCTTGACCTTTTTGCTTCTAAAGGATTTAGAATAGGAAAGCAAAATGCCAGCTTTTTTGCCCGAATCTTCAATGTGCTTGATCTGCAAAACGAAACCCAGGTGTACCCTGATACAGGAAGATCATTTCCAAACCTGCGATTTCAAACCGGAGAGCCTCAGGGGCTTAATACCAAAGAAGAATTCCTGTTCCGCCCGGATTTTTTCTCGGCACCCAGGCGGCTAAGTATCGGATTTACTATGAGCTTCTAAAGGGAGCATATATTTATGAATACACAGTCACTTCATACAAGGTTAATCGCAGGCTGCTTTTTAACGCTCCTCCTTCCACTTATGGCGGTAGCTCAAACCAGCTCTGAAAACGGAAGTAACCGATGGACCCAATGGGGTGTAATGGATGGAAACCGGGTGCGAACCCTGTTCTCCAATCATGGAGAAATCTCACGATGGCCCGACCAGCCTTCTGGTGAATGGCCGAAAGGAAGTGGACACTCATACATAGATGGAGTGGCTTTTATCGTGTCGGCAAAAACAAGAGATAGCCGGGGTCGGATCATCACGCCAATGAGCACTAACTATAGAGAATTTATTGACCTGGATCCCATTTCCAAGATCCCTTGGGGATTTGCCCCATTATCAGGCTACTCTAACCCGTTACAGGAATCTCCGGCCCGAAGTGATGCAGAAAACACCTGGCCTCAAATGTGGCCCGACCGCCCCGTAGACTGGGCCGGGCAATGGAATGGGTGGTTTGGCAAGGGAGTGTTTAACGCCGACCTAGAAACCTATTTTGTATATGACGATGCCGAAGATCGCGAATGGGTACAGGCGCCCCACCTGTTTTATCCCTGCAATGGGGATACAACACGAGGTGGGCTTGGATTAGAGGTTAAAGCACGCGGGTTTCAATGGAATCACCCATTGGCACAAGACGTAATATTTTGGTTGTATGAAATCACCAACGAATGTGACGTAGACTATGAAGAAGTGTATTTCGCCCAGTATATCGACTGGGGAATCGGCGGTACCGACGACTCAGGAGACGATGAAGGAGCTTACGATACACAACTCGACATCGCGTTTGCGTGGGATTTTGATGGAATTGGCACGCCCGGACTTTGGGGGCCGGTTGGTACGGCTGGGTATGCGTTTTTGGAATCTCCGGGAAACTACACAGATAACCTCGATAATGATGACGATGGCATTACCGATGAGCGCAGAGAAAGCGGAGCAGGTCAGGTAATTGAAGGTCAGGACGCAATTTTAGCTTATATACAGAACAACTACGATCTGACGAAGTTTGAAGCATTCTATCTTCCACTTGAGCAAATGCCAGCTTACGAAACCGGTGTTTGGTGGACCGGTGATGAAGACATGGATTGGGTCACCTTTACCGATTTGAACGACAATGGATTCTGGGATATCGGAGAACCTCTTAATGATGATGTTGGAATAGACGGCCTCGGCCCGAACAGCCCCAATTATCCCGGCATTGATGAAGGAGAAGGAAATGGAATGCCTGATGCCGGAGAACCTAATTTTGACGGATTGGATAAAGACGAATCCGATCAAATTGGGCTAACAGGGTTCCAGGTGTTTGACGTACACCGATATCAATTGATTGATGATGAACAGAATTTTGACCTGTTCGCGGAAGCTCTTCCCCCACTGGATGATATTGTACTGGAGGGAGGCCGAAACCTCGGCATGTTCTTTTCTTCTGGTCCTTTTCCACTCCGGTCGGGACAAACCGAGCGTTTTTCAATGGCGTTACTCTTTGCAGAAAGAGATTTCAACGACCCTTCCAATATTTCTAATTCTTCACTCGCCCGGAAAAAAGAAACCGTCCAGCAAATCTATAACGCTGATTACCAGTTTGCGCGCCCTCCAAACAAATCAACATTAACTGCAGTGGCCGGTGATGGATTAGTGACCTTATACTGGGACGATACCGCAGAAGACTCCTTCGATCCTTTCCTAGGAGAATACGATTTTGAAGGATATATGATCTATCGATCCACTGAACCAAATTTCGAGGAAAACCTGCTTATCACCGATGCGTTTGGTAATACCATTTACCAAAAGCCCCTTGCCCAGTTTGATCTGAAAAATGGTATCGAAGGCTTGCATCCGGTTGCTGTAAATGGAGTACAGTTTAATCTTGGCAATGATACAGGATTGCGGCACAGTTATATTGATCGTGATGTCATAAACGGAAGAACCTACTATTACGCTCTTGTACCCTACGATCGTGGATTAATTGAGCGTGACGGAGAAGGTAACATCGTAGTTGGGACTGATGGAATAGTTCGTGGAATATCGCCCAGCACTACCTCTGCAATTATCAAAAACGATGTAGCAGGAAACATCAGTGTAGACGTAAATACAGCCGCGGTCACCCCTCGTGCTCCGGCTGCAGGTTATGTTGCCCCCGAGGTTGATGTACTGGAAAATACCCTGGTAAGCAGCACAGCCATTTCCGTCAATGTGCTATCTCAAAGTTCCATTATTGGCGATAGAGAATACGAACTCACATTCCAGAATGATTCTGCCTGGCAAACAAACATTAACCCGGGCATTACGCTTACAGCCTTAGAAAGCGCCGATATCTTGTTTCAGGGCACACTTGAAGAAGGCTCCCTGCAAACTCCACTGATCGATGGTTTTTCTATGGATATACAGGGCCCGCAGGCCATAGCCGTAATTGATACCAGCGTTATCTTGTCTGAAGATGGAGGAAATTTTACACCTTCCATAACTCCTGCCTCAGAAAACAGCCTCTTTGCTTCTCGCTATGTTCCGTACCCTTCGAATTTCGCGGTACGATTTACCGAACAAGTAAGCGACACATCGATGCGGGTTGCGTTCGGGATGCAGGAAATACCCGTCCATTTTTATATCGAAAACACGCTTACTGAAACCCGCGAACGATTTGCCATTATCGAAGACGTAGATGGCTTAAACAATGGTGTCTATGATCACGGCGAACTGATTGTAATCGTCATGGGAACTGAACCGGGTTTGGAACCTGAATTTGCTGGTGGAAACTGGCGTTCAAGTTGGGCTATCCGCTTAAATCCACCCGATCCTGAACTGCAACCTGATCTTACACCCGATCCTCCAGAACCGGGTTCCAATCTCAGCTTTGCGGTAGAAAAACCACCCCAAAGCTCAGACCGTTATCGTTTCAGAATGCAGGGTGGGAGTATGGATCTTGATAAGGCAAAAGACGAGCTGGACGATATTTTCGTTGTTCCTAATCCGTATGTGGCAAGTAGCAATTTCGAACCTGCAAACAGGTACCGGACCGGACGAGGCGAGCGCCGTATTTATTTCATGAACCTGCCCGCCAGATGCACCATTCGAATCTATACCATAACGGGCCAGTTAGTGCAAACACTCGAGCATAGCTCAACCATTGACGACGGACAGATTGCGTGGGACCTGGTGACAAAAGACGGAATGAACCTCGCGTTTGGAGTTTATCTATTCCATGTTGAAGCAGATGGGATAGGAGAAAAAGTAGGGCGCTTTGCAATCATAAAGTGAGAGGATTATGAATGAACGAAATAGAAATACGTGTCTCTCATTCCTTTGCATACTTTGTGCATGCATTCCTTCTGTATTAAATGCGCAAAATGTATCGAAAGTAGGAACCACCGTCGCCGAGTTTTTGCAAATTGGTGTAGGGGGTCGTGCAACAGCAATGGGAGGAGCATATGTAGCATTGGCTAATGATGTGTCTTCGCTGAGATGGAATCCGGCTGGTGCTGCAAACATTGATGGGAATGAGATCCTTGCCACACATAATGCATGGATTGCCGAATTGGATTATAATTTTGTTGGTGCGGTAATGAACTTAGAAGGGATTGGGAGAGTCGGCATTTCACTAACCATGCTGAGTGTGCCGGAAATGCTGGTGCGTACCGAAGATTTTCAGCAGGGAAACGGTGAACGATTCGACGCCGCAGATCTCGCCCTCGGCGTTACTTATGCCAACTCGGTAGGAAGCCGGTTTAACGTTGGAGGAACCCTCAAGTTTGTGCAACAGCGGATATGGCATACCAGTGCGCAGACGTTTGCCTTTGATTTAGGCACTCAATACAAAACCGATTTTCTCAATGGTATGGTCATTGGCGCTTCTATAACAAACTTTGGTGGTACTATGGAAATGAGAGGCAGGGACTTACGAACCTTTGTCGACCCCGACCCCATCAGTGAAGGAAACAACGATCAGGTTCCTGTAAATCTTGAAACCGATTCGTGGGATCTTCCGGTTAATTTCCAGTTTGGAATTTCTTTTATGCCCATCGATGAGGCCATGCACCAGGTTACCGTTGCTATCGACGCACTCCATCCAAGTTCAAACTTTGAAAGCGTTAATGCAGGAGCAGAGTATGGGTATATGAATCAGATTTTTCTGCGTGCAGGCTATGAGTCCCTGTTTCTGAAAGATACCGAGGTTGGACTGAACGCAGGAGTGGGTATCCATCGCACACTTTCAAGTGGGTTAAAGGGCAAAGTCAGCTATAACTATAAATCAGTGGGTCGATTAGGAGATGTACACGGATTAACGTTAGAGATAGGTTTTTGAGTAATGCCAGCCCATTCAAAACATATAAAAGTACTCACTCAAGGCCTCATGTTATGTATGCTTTGCCTTGCTTGTACTAATCGTGATCCCTCCTCATCGAATCCTAAAAACGAACCCGTCCAAATCATTTATTGGTCCTCTCCAAACCCACAGGAATATGCGCTGGCCCGGGAGCTGGTACAGGAATGGAACAGGAACAACCCTCAAATACAAGTAAAAGTACAAGCTTTACCAGCCGGTCAATCCAGTGAAGAAGTACTGCTTTCTGCAATGGTGGCTGGCACCACACCGGATGTCTGCTCCAATATCTGGCCGGGTATCACAAACGATTTTATCAGGGCCAAAGCATTGGTAGCTCTGGATGTATTCGATGATTATGAAGACGTAATGACTGCCCGCGTACCTGATGATATCCTTGAACGTGTAAAAAGCGCTGATGGTCATACTTACCAGGTTCCATGGAAAACCAACCCTGTCATGGTTCAATACAATGTAGATATGTTTGAAGCAGCTGGTATTGACCAGTTCCCCAGAACCTATTCCGAATTCCTTGAAGCTGCAGAACGCATCAAAAAAGATATTGACCATGATGGTTTGCCGGATCAGTGGATGGGATACCGGGATATCCGTCCTATCTGGTGGCAACGATATTATGATTTCTATACCGGTTATATCGCTGCTTCCTCAGGAAAAACGTTATTTGAACAGGGCCAACTTGCTATAGATGAACGTGCCGCTACCAACGTATTCGGCTTTTACCAGGAACTCTATGAACATGGGTATTACCCAAAAACTACGTTCCAGGGTAATGCTTTTCTTTTCAGCCAAATAGCCACGGAGTTTACTGGACCCTGGAATATTTCGTTTTTAGAAAAAAATGCTCCTGAGTCCCTTAATTATGACTTTGCTCCTGTGCCTGTACCGGATAACCATACTGGTGATGTATATACCTATGGCGACCATAAGAATATTGCCATTTTCTCTACCACTAAACATCCTCAGGAAAGCTGGGAATTTGTGAAATTTTTGATAAGCCATGAAGCCGATTACAAGCTACTCTCGGAAGCCAGTCAGATTCCGATCCGAAAGGGGCTACTTACCGAACCTCCGTTTAGCAGCTTTTTAGATGAACATCCAAAATTAGCACGATTTGCCGAACAGGCAGCTTATACCCGGGGAGTAGATGCGGTGCGTGATTTCAAAGAAATATTGGATGTGGTGTCAAGATATTATGAGCGGACTTCGGTATACGGAAAACTGACTCCTGAAGAAGCCACAGCGGATATGATAAATGCCATTGGGGTATTAAGGGAGTGGAATCAATGAAAGCAAAATCCAAAATAGCGATTAAAAACCCGGGTATTTTGCTCAGTCTTCCCTACATCTTTCATCTAATCATCTTTTTTGTGTACCCGGTGGTGTTTTCAATGATTATCATTTTTCATCGCTGGGATGTAGTTACCCCTATGGAGTTTGTTGGCTTAAGGAACTTCCAACGCATTTTTGCCGACGAGGTATTCCTCCAATCTCTTATAAATACGGGTGTGTTTTTACTGCTTCATATTCCACTTCAGATTGTAATTGCCTTATTTTTTGCTGTACAGCTCAACGAACGCATCCCCCTTCGGGGATTCTTCAGAACGCTCTATTTCCTTCCTGTTGTAGTATCGGGAGTGGTGGTTACGATTGTCTTTCAGCAGCTTTTCTCTTATGACACAGGCATATTGAACCTGTTTCTGAATAAACTGGGAATGCCCCGGATACCTTGGCTGATTTCAGAATACTGGGCTATGCCATCCATTGCGCTTATGGCGACCTGGAAAAATGTCGGACTATACGTAATTCTATTTCTGGCTGGACTTCAAAGCATTCCCAAAGAACTATATGAAGCAGCAGAACTTGACGGTGCAGGTCCTGTTCAGCGTTTTTTCCGAATTACTCTTCCCATGCTGAATCCTACCGTTGTTACCGTAGTCGTACTTTCCGTAATTGGCGGCTTTTCGTTGTTTATTGAACCCTATGTGATGACAGGAGGAGGACCAATGGATTCAACGCTCTCTGCCATGCTTTATATCTATAACCAGGCATTCAATTTCGGGCATATGGGATATGCTGCTACCATGGGATTATTCTTTGCCGCTATCATTTTCACGGTTGTAAGCCTGCAACGGAAATTTGTAGAAACGGAGTTATATCAATGAGAAAGGGAGTGAGATATGGTTTACTCATCATTGGGGCTGTTGTATTTGCATATCCCTTTTTGTGGATGATATTCAGTACGTTCAAACCAGATGGAGAAATCGGAGGAACTCAGCTTCTTCCTGAAATCTGGACCATTCAAAATTACATACATGTATTCGAGCGTATTCCTATCGAAAAAGGGTTTCTGAACAGCCTGGTCGTTACCTCCGCTGTTACCTTATCAGTGATTCTATTTGGTTCTGTTACAGGATATGCTTTATCACGATTACGCTGGAAAGGACGAGAGTTATTGTTCTCTATTTGCCTTCTAACCATGATGATTCCTTTTCAGCTCACCTTGATCCCAACGTATATTTTAATTGTAAAGCTTGGGTTAACCGATAGCTTGGCAGGTTTGATCATCCCCACTATGGTTACTGCTCTATCGGTATTGCTGTTTCGTCAGAGTTTTTTGAGCATTCCTCAAGACTTGATCGATGCTGCGAGGCTGGATGGGTGCTCAGAACTTGGTATTCTATTTCGTGTCGTTTTACCCATATCAAAACCGGCCGTAATTACCGTAGGCATCCTCACCTTTGTAGCCAACTGGAATGAGGTGTTATGGCCCCTGATTATCATACGTGAACAGGAGCTGATGACCATGCCCCAAATGGTGGCATTGTTCGCAGTGGGAGGAGGTTCTGATGCAAGTACAGGTGCACAACTGGCTTCAGCGTTATTACTCGCCTTACCGGTAATCATTGCCTACTTCCTGTTCCAAAAACGATTCATTCAAAGCATGGCCTCTTCAGGCTTGAAAAGCTAGTTACTTATGGTACGTTCAACAATATCCGCATCACGAATTCTTCTTGTTCTGTTCCTTATATCAGGCGTTGCCTGCGACAACCCCTCAGAGCCAGATCAATCGATCGAATCCACGGTTAACCTGAGTCACCTGGATTATCTGGGTGAAACGATGGAAAGAGGGGGCGAGCAATTCCGAATGATTCATATTTATGCAGATGCACCCTCTTATGCCTGGGTTGGCGATGATGATGAGGGACAGGCATGTGTAGACGATGTAGCCCGGGCTGCTGTTGTTTACCTTCGGCATTTTGAGCTTACCGGGAATACGGAATCTGCTGAAAAAGCCAAAGAACTGCTCCGTTTTGTACGTTACATGCAAACCGATGAGGGCCTGTTCTATAATTTTGTATGGGATAACACGCTCAGAAAAAATACAGAACATGAAAATAGCGTAGCGGATAAAGTGAATTGGTGGGCGGCTAGGGCGGTATGGGCACTGGGTGTGGGAGCCCGAACCCTTGCGGAGTATGATTCATCTTTTACACAACTTTGTCTTACCTCGATCGAAGAGATTTATCCAAAAATTGACGCTATGACCAGCTCATATCCCAATACCAAACGGATAAACGGGTACGAAATGCCGACTTGGCTCATCAGTGAAACCGGCTCAGATGCTAGCAGTGAACTGTTATTGGGACTGAACGCAACACATCAACTTACCGGAGATATGAAATACAAGACCCTCATCAACAAGCTGGGTGAGGGTATTGCACGCATGCAATATGGAAACAGCACCGAAGCATCTTATGGAGCCTTTATTTCTTCCGAGGGAGGATGGCACGGATGGGGAAATTCCCAAACCATGGCTCTGGCTGAAGCGGGATTGATTGATGCCGCCAAGAAGGAAGCAGATAACTTTTATACGAGAATGCTGGTAGAGGGATGGCTTCACTCATTTCCACTGGATAACCCTGAAAACACAAGAGAGTTTGAGCAAATTGCATATGCCACAAGAGGTGTGGCGGTAGGTCTGATTCGATTATATGAAGCCACAAAAAATGAAGACTATGCCATACTGGCTGGCTTAGCAGCAAGCTGGTTTACTGGAAATAATGTTGCCAATGCACGCATGTATATCCCGTTACACGGTTATGGCTATGATGGAATTGATGGACCAGAAGATGTAAATAACAATTCAGGAGCAGAATCGACAATCGAAGCATTGTTTACCATCCTGGAGGTTGAAAATCATCTACTATCCAATAAATGGCTGTATGCCTCTTCAGATGGGCCCTATTCACTAACGCTGGGCGAAAACCTCTACCGATATCGCATGTACTCAGTAACCCATAATGGTGCATCAGAATCGATTGTTTTGATCTCCAAAAGATCGGAAAGCGGATATGCCTTATTTACAGAAACAGAATTTCAAGAGTTCAAAAATCAAAACTAACCTGCATTCATCGATATGTTATTTAAAAAAAGTGAACATCCTATACTTGCTCCTGATTCTTCGCTGAACTGGACAAGCGGTGCCATATTTAATCCCGGGGCATGGTATGATGATGGAAAAGTACACCTGTTGTTTCGAGCAATTCCTGCTGGTTACCAGCGCGTAAAACTAACCGGTGAAATTGAAGGAGGACCTGATCATGGGTTCACCGAAGATTATATCTCATACATCGGGTATGCGACCAGTACAGATGGGAAACATTTCACAATGGATCCTGAACCGTTCATAAAGCCGGGGAGTGAACCCTTTAATGTATTTGGTGCTGAAGATCCACGAATCTCCAAAATCGACGATACATATTTAATCACATACACCGGTTTAAGCCGCCCCGCATTCGAACCAAAAGATGGAGTACGAATAGCATTGGCTACTACCAGGGATTTTAAATCTATCGATAACCATGGAATTTCGGGACCACCACATAAACGGGATAAAGATGCCGTTATCTTTCCAAAAAGGATTAACGGAAAAATCGGGATGATCCACCGCATAACCCCCAATATGCAGTTGATTTGGTTCGATTCGATGGAACAACTATGCAACCCTCCTGCACGAATGTGGGAAGAGCACTTAAAAGCACTGGACACACATGTCTTCATGAAACCTGAATTCAGTTGGGAATCCAAAAAAATTGGCGCAGGTCCTACTCCAATAGAAACAAATCATGGATGGCTTATTATTTATCATGGGGTCAATGAACAACATGAGTATAGGATGGGATTGGCTTTGCTTGATCTTGATAACCCGGAAAAAGTAATAGCACGGTCGCTTGTTCCTGTAATGGAACCCACGTTAGATTTTGAGTTATTCGGCGATGTGCCTAATGTGGTATTTCCCGAAGGCGCAATTCTGATTGGCAAAACCCTTCATGTTTATTATGGCGCTGCCGACAAAGTTATTGGTCATGCATCGGCCAAACTGGATGAAGTACTCGACTTTTTGTTAGCCTATAAATATGCTTGAGATGCCAAAATTACAGCGTACAACACCACATTATGAAGATGCGCCAGAACGTAGCATCACATGGTCGCATGCTATTCCTATTCACCGGATGCATGATGGCAACCCTGTTCTTATTCCCAAACCTGATTCTTCATGGGAAAGCAAAGTAGTTCTTAATCCTGCCGCTGTATTGATCACAGACAGTGAAGAACTGGAACAATTGTTTAGCGTCTGGTGCCTGAGTGATCATCAAAAAAAGGTATTAAATGAATCCGGAGGAGCAGTTGCTATGCTTTATCGTGCTCAAGGCGAAACAGATCCGGAAAAAGGGGTCGCTCCTTCATCCATTGGGTTGGCTGTGTTTACCTCCGATCTTAAGTTAGTATGGAGAAAACCTACCACAGCCATTGCTCCTGTAGAAGCTTTCCATCACCTTGGGGTAGAAGACGGACGGTGCACAAAAATAGAGGACATTTACTACTTTTTTTATACCGGTTATTACCACGATAAGCATGAAAACAAAAATAAAGTACACATTTGCCTCTCTACCACTGCTGATTTTGTACGGTGGAAAAATCATGGGCCAGTAACTGGCAATTTAAACCAGACGGATAACAAAAATGCCGTATTGATCCCTGAAAAAATCCATGGGGAATGGGTGTTATTGCACCGCCCTATGCAGGGAGCTCATGCGAAATCCATGCACTGGGCAACATCCAATTCTCTGTTCGGTCCGTGGGAAACGCGAGGGATGTTTATGGCTTCATACCGGTATAAGGAATTCATCGAATCGTGGATCGGGGCTGCAGGCCCGCCTCTTCCTTTGGGTAATAATAGGTTTTTGACCATCTACCATCAGGGACATTATGACAACCATAAAAGAAGAGAATACGATTTAGCTGTTACAACCCTTGATTTTTCTACTCCGGATACATGCGTAGCAGAAACTCGTATAGAGCCCCTTATGCGGCCTACCGGGAAAGAGGAACAACACGGGCATGCGCAACTTGGAGTCGATAACGTGCTATTCGCATGCGCCAATTATCAACTGTGTAATGATTTGATCATACCTTATGCCGGCGCCGACAGCCGAATCTTCGGAGCCCGAATTCCGCTTAACGCACTCGTTCAGGCCCTGGACAGTTGACCGAAAAGAACGGTATGCTATATGCTATGTCAAGTATGTAGCATATTGATCTTTATTTTTTTACCGGTCACCTCTTTCAATAAAAACGACTTTCTCATTGCTCCCCAAATCTCAAGGGCAGGATCAGATTCTGTTTGGATGTGAAGCTGGATCGTTTTTTCGCCTATTTCGACCCTTAAATCCTGCACATTTTGATAGTGACTACGGTCTAAACCGTCCGCTATGCGTAATATCCCGGAAAGCTTTTTAATTCTGCTCCTCACTTTGGGCGCCAGCTTCCAGTATTCTTCGTGTCGTTGCTTTGGGGTAGACCGGCGATGATACCTGGCAACATGTGCCATAATCTCTATCTCGTCTTGCTTAAAGCCTTTTAACTCGGCATTTCGAATAATGTACAGCGCATGTTTGTGATGAGCCGAATGGGAAATATGATACCCGATATCGTGCATAAGTGCCGCATACTCGAGTAACTCACGGTCTACGTCGATCAGGGAAAGGTGTTCGCGAAGGGCATCAAACAGAATAAGAGATAACTTTGCCACGTGGCTGGAGTGCTCTTCGTGCCAGTCACATTTACGAAGCAGTTCAAATACGCTGCGTTTACGTGGATCAGCATACATCCCTTTTAATGGCAACCCGATCATATCTTTTCTTAGATACCGGATTATGATACCCTCTCTCAGTGCCTGCGTAGAAATGCGCACTCTTTCCATTTCAAATACCCTGAAAAGAACATGAACCAGAACCACCCCGGTATTTATGAAACCAACCCTTTTTTCATCCAATCCCGGAACGTGGAGGCGTTCTTTCTGAGATAACCCGATAAACCGATTATAAAACCGCTTGTACTCTTTTTTGGTAAACTCGAGCTCATTCAGACTGCCGTTTACCGGTTTACCTTCCTGTTCCGCGATCATTAATGCAATATTCTGCATGGTCCCCGAAGATCCGATCATGGTCTGGGTTGGGTGATCAGACAACGCCTTGCGAACTCCAGCTAATTCCTCCAGATAATGCTGCTCCAGTTCTTCAATATCAGCCTGAGAAATAGGGTCGGAAGGTTTGAATATATCCGCCATACGGGATACCCCGATTTTTTTACTGGTCAGCCAGAAAAAATCGGTTTTATTGCCCACAATAAACTCAACGCTCCCCCCTCCTATATCAACCATCAGTACGGGCTTTTCATCTAAACGAATACCATGCTGCACGGCATACCCGATCAATTCTGCTTCCATGGATCCAGGAATAGCGTTTATTTTTATATCCAGTTCATCAATACTGCGCTGAATAAAATCCCCTCCATTTTCGGCTTCCCGGATGGCGCTGGTCGCGTAAGCTATGATCTCTTCGGCTCCATAACTCTCGCTCAGTGTTTTAATATTCTTCAGAGCGTTCATGCCCCGGTTAATAGCAGATGGGGTTAGCTGTTTTCCTAATCCTCCTTTTGCCAATTGTACCATTTCCTTTAAATCGTCTACCTGGCGGAAGCTGCCATCCGAAAACAAATCCACGATAATGGCATGAAAAGAGTTCGTTCCCAAATCAATAGCGGCGATCCGCTTGATGGGTACTGGTGTACTGATGTGCATGTGTTAGTGATCCTTGAGCAATTACTGCTTAATCTTACATAAAAGTTGGGAGTTTTGATACCTTTAGTAATGGCAACCCTTTTACGTACTCCATCCGCTTTACAAACACCGTTTAATCCTGTGTGGTGGGCCGGGAATCCACATGTTCAAACCATATGGGCGTCAAAATTCAGTACGATACACCCGCTGGACCGACAGCATCTCCTTATACCAACACCGGATGATGACCTGCTTGAACTGGATGTTCACCACATGCCAAATACAAAAGGAGTGGCCATCATCTTTCATGGGCTGGAGGGATCCGCCAACCGGCACTACGTGGTAAACCTGATGGCGGAATGTGTAAGAATGGGCTATTCTTCGGTCGGGGTAAACTTTCGAACGTGTGGAAATGAACTGAACCGTACCCGAACCTTTTATCACTCAGGGGCTACCTATGACTACGAAACCGTGGTTCAATGGGCTAAGCAGCAATTTCCGGATCAGCCTCTGTTCGGTATCGGGTTTTCTCTTGGGGGAAACGCTCTCCTCAAATACCTGGGGGAGCGCGAAGATCCTGGTCTGGACAAGGCCGTTGCCATTTCGGCTCCATTCGATTTAGAGCGGGGATCTCTTAACCTGCAAAAGGGAGTCAACCAGCTTTATGAACGCCATTTTTTAAGCAGCCTGGTGGCTAAACTCAATCTGAAGCGAAAAACATATCCCGACCTCCCTCTGTTTACCGGTACCACATTGTATGAATTTGACGATCAGATAACGGGACCGCTTCATGGGTTTCGCGATGCTCATCACTACTACTCAACCTGTTCGTCGGGGCAATTTTTAGGGTCCATAGACACACCCACATTACTTATACATTCCAGGGAGGATCCCCTTACCCCCCTGGAGTATGCGCCACATAGGGTAATTGAACAAAACGTCATGCTTGAAACGCTGTTCACAAAAAAAGGAGGTCATGTGGGGTTTATAGGCAAGCAAAAGAACTGGTTGAATCGTACTATTGTGAACTGGTTAATTTCATCCTGACTGTATGGTTATCATTATTGGCGCCGGCCCTATTGGCCTGGCAACCGGCATTGAACTGCAAAGAAAGAACATCCCCTTCCTGATTCTCGAACGTGGCTGCCTGGTTAATTCTCTGTTTCATTACCCCACGAATATGACCTTCTTCTCCACCAGCGACCGGCTGGAGATTGGAGATGTACCTTTTATTTCACACGGTGCTAAACCCACCCGTTCTGAAGCCTTGGAATATTACAGGCGGGCTGCCGAACATTTTAAGCTGCCCATTAACCTCTATGAAACCGTAACTTCGGTTGATGGACATGACGGGGCATTCACCGTTACAACTGATAAAGCCACCTACCAGGCAGAAAAAGTGGTCGTAGCCACCGGGTTTTATGGACAGGCTAACCTGATGAATGTACCCGGAGAACATCTGGATAAAGTAAAGCACTACTACGATGAGCCACATGCGTATGCCTGGCAACGAGTGCTGGTAGTAGGGGGTGGTAATTCAGCGGTAGATGCTGCCCTGGAATGCTATCGGGCAAATGCCCAGGTAACCATGGCCATTAGATATGAATCCATCAAACCTTCGGTAAAATACTGGGTTAAACCGGATATCGAAAACCGGATAAAAAAAGGAGAGGTTGCAGCATACTATCATACCCAGGTAAAGGAAATAAGAGAAAAAGAGGTGGTCTTAAACACACCTGATGGAGAGGTTACCTTGCCCAATGATTTTGTACTGGCTATGACGGGCTACCAACCGAATTATACCCTAATGGAGAAACTGGGTATCGAGTTAACCGACGATGAGAAATGCATGCCTGTTTACAAAGATCAAAGCCTGGAAACGAATCGTAAAGGAATGTATGTAGCGGGTGTGGTATGTGGTGGGAAAGATACCAGCCGGTTATTTATCGAAAACTCCCGTGTTCATGCTGAACAGATTGCCGTGCATATCGAACAAAACCTGGGGAAATAAAAAAAGGGCAAGCGATCTATATCACGCCGCTACAACCTTGGTACCGCTGCTACATTCCTGTCCTGACGGGGTTTGAAGGGAGCTGGCTGCATAGGACTTGCCCAGAACCGTAAAGATACGATTCCTTATCCTTGAGATTCAACTTTTTTGAAGGTTATTTTGCAGGATTATATCACCATGCGAGTTAGTCAGACCGATATGAAACAATAAGTGGCAGACCGTTCATAAATATAAGTAACCCAGATTCAGCATCATTGATACTAACTCCAAATACTGAACATCTCTAGCTTCCCTCTCAAGGTTATCTAATGCTCCTGATATTCGACTCCACTCGAAAACTCGCGGACTCACGTATTTGCCCATAGAAAGGATCGTTAATCCCTAATCTCATCGAAGCATGAATTGAGCGACATCTTCGAGTTTTCTTGATTTTTTGGACACTTTTGTATCAAGACAAAAGTGTCAACGAATAATACATATGAGTGAATTATAGGCTATTAGACCCTTATTTCTCCTTCATCCGGAACACCCCATCCCACTCTTCATTTGGTGGGTTCTGTTTCATGGTCTGGCAGCGGGTTAGAAATACGTTTGATGGATTGGAGGTCTGATGAGGTTCAAGCCGTGCTGATTCAGAGAATAAGCCAACCGCTCGCTCCCACTCCTGGTTAAAGTAAGCCGCTAAGCCTTCCTCAAACTGTTCAATGCATTCTAACGTATCCGACCTGACTTCCGATCTCAGATCCACCAATTCGTATAGCTTTACGGGTATGGTCCGCCCCTTTACAATCGTTTTGTCTAAATACCGGAACACGCAATCGTCACCATAATTAAGGGCCTGTGTTTTTGTTGCCTCGGTCACCATCGTATATACACCGTATTGTTTAGCTCCACTTTCACAACGGGCTGCCAGGTTTACATTATCACCCATCATGGTGTAATTAAACCGCTGTGTGGAACCCATATTTCCGGTTACCATCAAACCACTATTCATACCTATCCGATTTTTCATGGATGAAACGAGTTCAGGCCAGCCATCCTGACTCCATTTTTTACGGAGCTCTCCCATTTTTTTCTGCATTAACACGGATGAGATACAGGCTTTTTGGGCATGATCCGGAAATACGACCGGAGCTCCAAAAAAAGCAACAATCGCATCACCAATGTATTTATCCAAGGTACCACCATGATCAGAAAGAATAGAGGTCATGGCATCCAGGTATTCGTTAATCAAAGCGACCAGTTGATTGGGCTCCAATATCTCAGAGAACGTGGAGAATGACTCTATATCACTAAAAAATGCCGTTATCTCCTGTTCTTCTCCACCTAGTTTAGGTTCTTCACCCGATTCAATCATTTGCTGAACCAGTTTGGGGGATACATAGGATGAAAACATCCCTTCAATGCGTCGTTTCTCCCGTTGCTCTTGCAGATACTCCAACCCAACAAACCCAACCTGCGAAATAACAACACTCACAATAGGTCCTGCAACAAACAGGATGATACTTGACGAAACGAATAGGGCATATGCGCCACCAATAGCCAGAACAATGCTAAGTATCCCGGTTACATACCCCGCTACCACCCCGAATCTTATGTTTACCAACAACATAAATACCACCAGAAACAGCATCTGAAGCAGTACAAGAACCGGGCTTACTTTTGAAAGGTATTGCTGGTCTAATACGGTTTGCATAGCGTGAGCATGCACTTCAAAGCCTGGTCTTGGAATATCTGCCGAGGCAAAGGGAGTGGCATGAAAATCCTGAAGTGCAGGCATGGTCGAGCCAATGAGCACGATTTTATCTTTAAACACTCCTTGAGCGAGTAATCCATGCTCCGGATCTTCAAAATCATTTATAGGTCCAAGTTCCTGCTCAAAAACGGTTGAGTAGGTCGAATCATCAATTACACGCTCCAGTGAATAGGTAGGAAATACTCCTTCGGGTCCGTAATAATTGATGATGAAGGAGTTCAGATTTGATCTGCGGATGATATAATCACCCCACGCAAACTGATCTTCATCCTGTTCTTCTGTAAGCCGTGTACGTTCACGGGTAGTCATTCCCGAGTATAGCCGCAATGCTTCCAACCCTAGGGTATAATAGCTGCTATCATTGTGAATGCGACCTAACGTGTACTCACGAATAAATCCATCTATACTTGGTGAAGTACCTACCAGCCCCACTGGGTTACCACTTCCTTTCCGCAACTCATCGATGGGAAATACCGGTACCTCGATATCCTGTTGCCCCATCGTTTCTTTTTGGAAATCGCCCGCCAGCACTACGTTACCGTGCGCCTGCATAGCGTCACTAAACCGGGTATCGTTTTCAGCGTCATAGTCATCAGGACTAACAAACAATACATCAAAAACAATAACTCTGGCTCCTGCACGGTTCAGGTTGTGAATCAGTCGGGCATAAATGGAGGTAGGCCAGGGATATTTTTCCCTTATTTCACTATCAGCCTGTTCACTAATGGCAACAAGTACAATAGGAGAATCTTCAGGAACAAGCGGGCCACGCCATTCAAACAAGCGATCCATGAGGCGCAAATCCAATTCTTTCATGATGCGGAATTGTGAAACTCCAACAGATATCAAAAACACACCTATTCCCAATGCCAGGTAAACCCAGCTCTGCCGCCGCTTACTTTTTGCCATGCTTAAAAGTTAAACAAATACCGTAACTGCACAATACGATCGTTGCCTACCGAGGAGTTGGATACATTGGTAAAACTTGCGGTAAACACAAAGGCGTGATTTCGGGTAAGATTGTACTGGGCACCCGCTTGTAGCACCGAGGTGCCAAAATTGTTTTTGGCGCTACCCGGAGCAAGCTGGAAGAAATCGTTTAATGGATCATCATCCAGGTGAGCATCATCGGGAAGCACAATTTCCCCGGGATCATCCACGATGGTAAGTGTGCGGGATCGCGTTCGGTTACTCGTGAACGCAATCTGTGCATTCACGTTCAGCTTGCCATCCAAAAAGAAGTAGTTCCCTCCTCCAAAAATGCCGAAAATATCAATTTCGCTAAGCCCACTACCCGACTCCGTCTGGTTCAGGTTTACACCGAACTGAGTACGCAAAGGACGATCAAAAAACTGACTCCCCACATTAAGTGAAAACGACCGGCTATTCACATCACCAAACGCAAACACATCGTCGTTGGTGGTAAGAGAACTTACATTAAGGGATACGTTGTGCCGTATGTCAAACAGCATAAACTCTTTGGTAATCGACGAGTTTACGTTTAATGTGGTATTTGAACGCGGTGCAGAAGTAAGCAAAGAATCACTAAAGTTTAACACTGAGGCCAATACCAACTCTTCAGGGACATTAGCATTAAACCGTTCAATACCATTAGATCGGGTTCGAAACCGAAACCCTACATTAATCCGGGGAATGTCAAAATTGTTTGAAAACCAGCTTACATTGGTGCGGTACGTGTCCGAAACTGTGGTGGATGTTTTAAAACCGGTCAGATTGTCTTCCAATCGCTCTATACCCAGCGTTACATACACCTGATTCTGAATTAACCGAAAACGGTCAGTAATCGTGAACCCGGCAATATCTTTACGAATGGTTGTATTGGCCAGTGAGTTAAAATCCGGACCTATCCAACGGTATTGTACCCGAAGTGTGTTCTTTGGATAGTTGAAGGAAAGTTCATTAAACGAGCCAAGAATAGAGGTGGGGAAAAACAACTCTGAGTCTAAATCACCCTCTTCATTTTCGAATAACCGTAACGGCAGGGTAGACATATTTTCATTCACGATAATGTAGGTAGATAAATCGTTCAACAGATCCACATCGTCCTGATCCAGGTCAAAACCCAACTCATCGGCTCGTTCAATAGTGAGGGGACCTCCATAGATATCGTTATTCAGGGCACTTGCCGAGGTTTCAGCATCGAGTCGGATTCGGTTTCTATCGAAACCCATTTTTAGCGTTGCACCGGCCACCAGGTTTCCCCTTGGACGCGGACTACCACCATTCACTCGGAGTAATTCCGGTGAAGCCCTCAGGCGGTTTTGATCCTGTAAAGAAAGCTGACTCAGCAGGCTGGCACTTTCAGTGCCTCCAACTGTTAAATCTTCAAAATCGACCACATTAAAAATGGACGTAGTGTCGTCTTCTACCTTCATGACATGAGCCCCAATCTGAAAATGACGCTCATTCCCCAGAGCAAGACGTCCGGCAATGATCTCTCTCCGAAATGTTCCTCTGCCATCGTTTTGAAACTGTAGTGTGTACGTTGTATCAATTACTTCTCCGTCTAACGATACAGTCTCTGTATCGATACCCAGATAGCGATTGGTAATGCTACGGTTAATGTCTCCGTAGATGAACTGAAGGTTAAGGTTGTCCCAAAGAACACTGGCCCGGGAGTGAAAACCATACACGCGACGGCCTGCAATAGTAAACCGACTCATATTGGGAAATATATGACCGGCTTCTGCAAGCAGATATTCTCCTAAACGGGCAGATGCGCCGAATCGGTTCTGAGGTTGTAACCGGCTCGATTCCTGCGTAGTCAGAAATGCGTTTCCGGAATATCTGAACAACCCATACCGCCCTGAAACCTGAGCCCGACCTGTGTATGCGTTGTTTGGCTCGCCTGCCAGCACCTGGTTCCGTGCTGTCAGTTCTATGTTTCCTACCGGAAGATTCCGTTCTGTAAATCCGCTAAAAGAAGCCTGCCCCGGGTCTACCACAGAAAAGCTCCACTCTGCTACCAGGAAGGTTTCAGACTCTGTTCTGTACACCAACCGACTGGTATGGAGCCCCTGGCGAAGAGATTTCGGGATGTAGGAGATATAATAGGCACTGGTATCAGCCAATTCCGTTACATCTTCTTCGTCTAAAAATAACCTGAATTCACCCTCGGGCACTTCCTGCTCATCATAAAACATGGTAATAGAAATGACCATATTGTCTTTAGTAACACCACCACCAGGGTTTGGTGATAAAATAGTGTAATCGATTTCTTCAATGCGATCCAAAACCGGGGCATCACTGATTTCTTCCAGGATAGCCACCTCAATTGGGTTTTCAGCCGGTAGTGTTTCAGGGAAAAAGGAACTTTGGCCATTAATCAGGTTCAGTTGAAAATAGTATTCAACCTGACTGGCGTTTGACACACTTAAATCGAGGGAAAACCTGAAGGAAGAACCGGTTAATACCGCCTCGGTTTGATTATAGCCGAAATCACCATCAAACCGGTAAAACAGAATGGCTTCCTGAACCTCGTTTGGTGTAAGACCGGGTACCACAAATTCCAGTGCATTGATTTGGGATCGCGATAACGCCGTCGGAGCCTGATGCTGCACACTAAACTGAGCAGAAACCTGAACCGAAAGCGCCAGCATGGCACCCAATACCATTATAAAACGTACTCCGTACTCCATATTAATTACCCAAAAAAAGCTACTCAACAAACCTTAAGCCAATATCCTAATTGCCGTCTTTTTCAAAATATTCAATTGGAACTTCGCGAATCTGTCCGTTGGCATCACGGAAACGAAGTATGATGGTTCTTTTTTGCAGCTCTTGTTCAATATCATCAAACCCTACTACCAAATTCTCCACATCCGACTTCTCCAGCACACCCGATTCGATCTGATCAGCATTCTCATTTACTCTGGCATACATTTGTTCAAACAAGGATATGGTTTCTCCGGAAACCAGAGCGGTGACATCAACCTGCCCCTCGGAAACCCACACATATCCATCGGCATCCGCTCCAAAAACAGTCCCCTTAACCGAAGCCAATGAGCGGGAAGTAGCCACTTCAAAGGAACCCGCACCCTGGGGAACAATATCAAAAAGCACGTTACCCTCTTCCAGGTTTATCCTGGCTGAGGTAGACTTCGTGGTGTTTTCCGTTTTTCCGGTAACAATAAGTCTGGACTCCGGTTTCACCTTAGCAACGCTCTTATCCATAAATAATACATAAGCATATCCGCCTTTGTTTGTAGTAAGCGTGTCACCGCTGTAGAGCTTCTCACCCGGAGAATCCACTTCTATCCGTTTATCAACCGATAAATTCTGAACGTTTACGGTGGGCTTAAAATAACGGACGATAGCAAGCGGACGATCCGCTTCTTCTGAGAACGTTGCCTTTTCCACTGAAACCAATCCGGGAATAGTTGCTAATCCCAGAAATACGAAGACGATATAAACAGGTATACGCATGGGATTTTTAGTTCTCAACAATTATGATTTCTTCGCCGTCAACTTTGACTAACAGATCTTCCAGAAATTGAGCGAGTAAGCTACTGGTAAGTTCACTTCCGTTTTCTAAGCGAATGGATTCAAGCACAAATCCCTGTTCCGAAAGCTGAGCGAACAGTTCATCACCTACTAATCTTCTGAGTGATTGCCTCGCTTCCTCAGAAAGGGTGACTCCACCTAAAGCTGAACCTTGGGCGGCAAGTGAAAACGTCCAGACATCCGACCGTAATGTTTCCTGATCAGCAGCCGTTTGAACGGTACGGTATACTTGCCAATAATATGTTTTGCCCGCAATTAACGGTAACACCCCTGAAGCCGGATATTGATAGGTGTCTCCCAGCACCTGCACATCCACATGCTCAAAAGGCAAAAATTCTCCACCTTCTTGTTGTGGTGGTGTACCCAATGCAGCCTGTAGCAATGCTTCCGGTGATTCGTTACCGGTCTGGGCTACTACAATAATCCGGTATTGAATACCACCTTCTCCCTCCCAACTGAATTGGGGAAACGGATTTGTGATCTCGGTTTCAATACCAACCACATCACCCGGAGCTCTCAAAAACACATCTTCTTCCTGTGAGATAATGCCCGTTTCACCTCCCCCAATATTCTCAGCGTACGAGGTCAATAATTGCACTCCCAAACTATCGGAAGACTGAAATACGGAAACGGTAATGGTATAAATATCTTCGGGTAAGATGGTTGAACCATCCAGTTCTTCAAGCAGCAGATCGCCAGCATCTTCCAATTCCGCCTTAACGCGTAAAACTTCAGAGATGCCCGGTATTTAACCATCCTGTAAATCGTTGATGGTAAATGTTACAACCTGAAAAAGTTGCATAGAAAAAAAGGTATTCCCCTTGGATTCAATCGTAGCAAGTAGCCCTCTGGAGCCAGAAGAAATGGTAACTTCAAAAAATAATCGGGTTTGCTCTTTATCGGTTAGATTTCTCAGAAAGGCTCTGAATAATGTGGCGCCCTGCCCTTCGTCATCAATATCCAGGCTGGTTAACCCCAGTGCCTGGGCCTGACTTACGACCTCATCCACAGAGACTTCTACAGAAAGTATTTCTGAAGGCTGGCCAAAACATTGAGCAGCGGGAACAAAAACCAGCGCAAGAACTATCACCCGTAGTACACCCAATGGAAAGAACCCTCGTGGCTTTGTCAACATAAGCATGATGGAAATTTGTAATAACCCGTAAACAAAGTAGGTGTTATTGATGAAACAAAAAAACCCGCCCCTCAACACAGTATTGCGCATTGAATTGAGGGACGGGTTTTTTGCCGATAAATTAAACGTGGAGCTAAAGGGATTCGAACCCTTGACCTTCGCGCTGCCAGCGCGACGCTCTAGCCAGCTGAGCTATAGCCCCATAAGTTTCAAATATACTTGTAACCTAAAATTAATGCTAACCGAATTCGGTTTTTCTTTGATCAACACCTTAGTATCACTATTTTCAACACAAATTTATTCGAATATCAAATCAATAATAAAATCGGAGTAATTCCAATTATGAAGCGCAATTTCCAACTTCTAATCCTTTCTCTATTCTTAGTTGGTGGAGCTGTTACACAATATGGCTGCGGTTCCAGCGAGCCCCCTGTTGTAGAAGTTCCAGATACCGATGGTGACGGCATTGATGACGTTAGAGAATTAGAGCTAGGACTTGATCCTACAACTGCCGATGAAGATAACGACGGTCTTTCTTCCGGTGACGAAATCAATCGTTATAACACCGACCCCAAAAATCCTGATACCGATGGTGACGGTGTTTCTGATGGGGATGAAGTAAATACCTACAACACTGATCCTACTAAAGCCGATACAGACGGTGACGGAATCTCTGATGGTGACGAGATCAATAAGTACCGAACTGATCCAAACGATGCTAACGGCGATGCAGACGGTGACGGCGTTTCTGATTATGACGAGATCATGATTCACAAAACAGATCCCAACAAAGCAGATTCTGATGGCGACGGTTTCACTGATGGACAGGAAATTGAAATGGGCTTCAACCCTAATGACGGCAGCGACCCGGTTTACATTTCTGACGACGGCATGAATACTGTTAACTTCGATTTCGATCGCTCCAGCATTCGTGATGACGCAGCACAGGCATTAGCTGATAATGTAGAAACACTGAAAAATGCTCCTGCTTTCCGTGTACGCGTAGATGCATACACCGATCACATTGGTGGCGACCAGTATAACCTGCGTTTAAGCTTACGTCGTGCGAAAGCCGTGGTAGATTTCTATACTAATAACGGAATCGCGGCTGACCGAATTGAGTCTCGTGGACTAGGTAAAGCACCCGTTCCATGTGCCAGCGAAGATGAGGGAAGCCGTGGTTGCGAGCGTAACCGTCGTGCTGAATCACTTCCCCTAAGCACTTTGAAATATAAGCCAGGTAACTAACACCTGGTCTTTCTGAGCTTAATCCTTTTTAAAGCGGGTATGGTTATTTCATATCCGCTTTTTTTATACCTGATTCTAAAAGATTCGTGCCAGGCTGATTCCAATGAAATAGTTGGGCTGATCCACCCGGACTGCAGCATCTACCCGAAACAGACTGAAAATATTACTAACCGAAAACCCCACTTCTGCATGGGTTCCGTCCGTTATAAACGGCGTTACAAAATCCCGGTTGAACACTTCTTCCTGTTCATCTGGTATCCATGAATGAGCCACTCCTCCAAAAGCAATCATACTTAACCCGCTTTTTGGAGCATTTCTCCATCCCAATAATTCAAAAGGAATGGTGCGGAAGTTGTGCTCAGCATACGCAGAAAGATAACTGGCCCCTTCATAAGGTATATTACCGCGCGTTTTAAACGCCCCAAAAGGAGTGAATATTCCCTTCCTTACATCAACCACACCATTACGTTGTATCGGTAAATCTCCAAGGTAAGTGCCCCCCGATAAACGAACCTCTAACGCATTTGGAATAAAGCGTCTCTTATAAAACGTGGGGATGCGCCGGTAGAAATCAAAACTGGCACGGGTAAAACTCCAGTCACTACCCAATGCATCGTGAGCTTGTTCAATATCAAGCTCAAACATATTAACCCCAATAGCTCCGAATGTATCCCGATCATCCTCTCCAATTTTAATATTAACCCTCAGAGCATTTAAGGTACCATCTTCAATTTGTGTATTCCGTCTGCGGGTAGGATCTCCCAGAACAGAGTATTGAGTCATAAAATCGATAGACGAATGCTCTTCCAGATACATCCCGGCATCAGCAATAATACGCGCTGACGAAGGCACTCTCCAACGCATACCAAGTTTTGCACCTTCTACCCGGTAATAGTCAAAGTAATCCTGGTTACCCGACAGAATAAAGAACGAGCTAAACACACTTCCAAAATTGTATAGATAAGAATGATTACGAGTGGCTGTTTCGCCATAATAACCCGCATAGGTCAACATTCTTCTTGATTTTAACGGCCACCAGCTTACTTCTGCGCCATACGTTGGTTCTTCATAACCAAAACTATATCCCCCATTAAATCTGGTGCGAAGCCTGCGGTCTAAGAATCTCCGTTCATAACTGGCTCCGGCAAAAAATGCGTCAACCCGGTTATAGCGGGCTGAATAGTCTAAGGACTGAAGTGCTTTTCGTACCGGTCTGAATGGTCTTGCACCTTTCCTTTTCGGACTTGTAGAGCTAGTGTCGTTCGAGACTGCTTCATTGCTCCGGTTTGATCTGTCTCTTCTGTTCTCTGCTTCCTCATCGTCGTCATCGTCGTCATCGTCGTCTAAGTCCAGGAACCTTACTAAAAAACCTTTTGGTCTGAATTCTTCTTCTAAAGACGTGGTGCTATCAATGGTTTCATACGCAATTTCTTCTTCCTGAGATAACGGCACCGGTTCCAGAGAACTAACAAATAAGGAATCACTCAGATTAATGGTTGTGGAATCCACCGAAAACCAATCGTTATCGTTATATACAGAATCAGGCAACGTCTGGTTAACTTGATACTCATCCATCCTGGAAAATTGCTTGAAACCAATGGGAGGGAACCTCAACCCAATGAACCCTACTTTAACCAATCCTTCGATGCGTACATCGACGGGTAGCCAATACTCTCCTCCGTAGTTACTGAATTGCTGGCGGTAGTACAGATCAAAGTCCTGTACGGGAGGAGGAAAAGAAATCACCTTATTCGGTTTCAATTCCACTTCCAATAACGCATACTCCAAATCTAAAACCCAGATCGTACCTTCAAATAAGGGCTGGAATGGTTTCTTTGGCTTTACTTCAATTTCGTAAACGACGTCATCATCAATTTTACGGTATTCTTTTAAAGAGAAGTTATAGAAGCTCAGCGCTCTTGGATGGGTTACCCCACGAACGTCAAACCCCGCGATCTCAAGGTCATCGTCATAGAAATTTGGCAGATAACTAACTCCTGCAAAATTATCACTGCCTTCAATATTTGCGGTCTGCCTTCTGGATTTAAGCACTTCTCTCGGGCCTCGTTCTTTATCCCAGTAAGCAACTGAAAAACTCTCGGTTATGGAGACAATGGAAGTATCGTTGAGCAACTGTTGACGGGTGTACGCTTCGGCCTGATACGTTTCGAGCTTCGCTCGCCAGATCTGCTTTCTTCGAATCACTTCTTTCATGATAGATATGGCCGGATCTTCGCCCGTAACTGTTATTTCACCCAATTCGAGCAATGATTCTTCCATCAAAAAATCGATCCCCTGAGCAGCAGATCCTTCAACGACTTCAATTTCTTTGGAATTGTACCCCAGGTAACGTACCGAAAGAGTAACCGGAAGTCGGTCTACTTTAATACTGTATTCCCCATCTACATTTGCGATAGTTCCTTTATAGGTACCCTTAACAATTACATGTGCTGCTGAGAGGGGTTCTCCAGTTAGCCGGTCGGTTACTTTCCCGGTTATGGTTACTTGAGCGTAGATCCAGTTTGGGATAAAAAATAGAAGAACAGCAGTCAAATACCCTGTTTTTAGCATCTCGTCATGATTTTTTTGCCCTTAGTTGAAGAGACTTACACTGATGTTTGATAATTTTGTTACGTTTGTTATCGAATATTTTAACGATGGCCCCGTAGTTCAACTGGATAGAACAAGAGCCTCCTAAGCTTTAGATCTGGGTTCGAGTCCCGGCGGGGTCACAGCTTTGAAACCGTAACGGAGATTTCTCTCTATTAGTTTTTATCCTTCTTTTTATTAAAAATAAAACCCAGTACTGCGGAAAACAAAGCACTGCCAATAACAGCCCAAACCACTGGGAATGGATCCCCATCAAGATAAATAGACCAGAACATAGGAAGTTCGAGCTTAGCAGCGATCCACTTTCCAAGTATGGCACCAATAAAGCCTACACCAGCAGATACTAAACAGCCTCCAAAGCTGTAACCACTGATCGACTGACCAATTCCTCCGCAGATGGATGCAATAAGAAGTAATATCAAAAATGAAATCATGGTATGCTGTATAGTATAATCCCTGGTTATGCCCCCAGAACGATGGCCGGTTCTAAAGGTTTCACCACAACCGGTTGGTTAAGTTCAAAAAGAAGACGATTATCAGTATGTACGATATACGTATCTCCTTTGAATAATACATGATAGGTAATATCGTGACCCCGAAATTCTCTTCCAGTAATTATACCGGCCTCTTCTCCATCTCCGGGGTGAGATAACGACAAATGTTCTGGCCTTATCGAACATAGAATAAGTCCATTTGCTTTCCGGTCCAGATGTACGGTTCCAAAACGTGTTTCAACCTGCGCTTCATTTGAGGCATGTGCGCGAAACAGGTTGGTTCTCCCCAGGAATTGGGCTACAAACTGAGAATCTGGTTTATAGTAGACTTCCTCTGGTGTACCGATCTGTTCTATTTTTCCCTGGTTCATTACCGCAATTCTATCAGCAAACGAAAGCGCTTCTTCCTGATCGTGAGTAACAATTATTGCACTCATTCCGGACTTTTTAAGTATAGAACGAACTTCTTTTCTGGTTTTGTCACGCAACATGGCATCTAATCCGGAAAACGGTTCATCAAGTAAGACCAGCTTAGGGGTAGGTGCCAGTGCTCTGGCTAAAGCTACCCGCTGCTGCTGCCCACCAGAAAGCTCATCGGGGTAGCGATCTTTATACTTTTCAAGACCGGTTCTACAAAGTGCTTCCTGCGCATAGACTTTCCTTTTCGATCGCGGAAACGTTCTCAGACTAAAGGCTACGTTTTCTAATGCAGTTAAATGTGGAAAAAGGGCGTAATCCTGGAAAACAAACCCAATTCCCCGGGTTCTTGGATCGCAGTGCACGGTTTCGGATTCTATCACATCATCGTTTAGGCGTATTTCTCCTTCATCTGCCCGCTCAAAACCGGCAATTAAACGAAGTGTGGTGGTTTTACCGCAACCGCTAGGGCCCAGAAGAGCTAAAATTTCGTGCTCCTTCAGAGTAAGATGTACGTTTTCTACAGCCGTCTCCGAATCTTCGAACGCTTTAGTGAGATTTTGTATCTGAAGTAAGTGGGCTGACATTGAGCTTAAAGCCCCGGTTTAGATTTGATCTTAATAAGATAATCAATTCTTAAGGTTTTCCATTTGTACCTGATGAATTTGGGAAACATCCCCTTTAAACGTAAGTTTAATGGTTAACGCAGTGCACCCCAGTCATCTAACTTATCTTGCTATGAAAAAGAATATCATATTTACAATCGCCTGCCTTATTGGGATCGTAGTAATACAGGCATGTGGAGAAAGCGAGGCCGAGCGACAAGCCCGAGAACAGGCCCGCCTGGATTCTATTCGAACGGCTCAGCAAGCTGACATTGCCCGACAGATGCAGGCTGTTCAGGATAGTATTGATGCCGCAAATGCTTCAGAGGAACCCATGGTAGAAGAAGTAGAAACCATGGCTGAAGGATTCTCAGAGGATGGAATGTTTGCCGTTCAGGTTGGAGCCTGGAGATCGCAGGAAAAGGCCGATGCCTACATTACGAATTGGGCAGACCGTGAATACCCAAATGCATATACCGTTAAGGTTGGGGACGAAACAAATGGGGATGTTTGGTTCAGAGTACGTATTGGTTTCTTTGAAACCGAAGAAGCTGCTGAACAATTTGGATCTCAGCTGGCAGAAGAAACACAGACCGGATACTGGGTTTCGAAAGTTGAACGCTAAGCCCGAAGTTTTGATGTTAAACAAAATTTAGTTGTTTATCTGCCAAGCATTTACGTAATTCAAGTAGCGCTCAAGTAGCGTCTCTCTTGATGAATAGTCAGGGCATCCCATTCGAAAAATGTGATGCCCTATTTTTTTTTTGAATCTTTTCTTTTTTCGTCACGTAAAAGCTTAGGCTAGATATTTTCCAAATTGCTGCGTTAACGTTATCATCCACATAATTCAAGTTATGAACTCTCAAAAACGAGGGATATGAAAAATTTCAGTATCGCTATCCGACAAGCAGATGATGTTAGCATATTGGAGGTTAGTGGGGAACTCGACGCACACACAGCCTCCCAACTAGAAAATTCTTTAAAAGCACTGATTGACGAGAAACGACACCTTATCATCGTTAACTGTGCGAAGCTGGATTATATTGCTAGTGCTGGTCTTGGGGTTTTCATGGCGTATATCGAAGATGTTCGTGGCTTGGGTGGTGATATTAAACTCTCCAACATGAATGAACGTGTGTATAATGTTTTCGATTTGTTAGGCTTTCCAACCCTGTATGACATACTTGAAGACGAGCTGGAAGCGTTAGAAAGTTTCAAGAGCTAAATCTATCGAGAGAGAAGCACGACCAATGGCAACAAAAAACATACATAAACTCACCGTCAAGGCTTCTACAAGCCAAATTGCGCGGGTGCGAGATTTTGTTGCCGAGCATGCTCAAAACATTGGGCTTTCACCAAAGGATATTTCTGAAATAAAACTGGCCGTTGACGAAGCATATACCAACATTGTCAAGCATGCCTATAAATATGCAAATCAACATCATGTTGATATAGAAATTGGGTTCTCCAACTCTGAATTATGGATTTCCTTACTGGATGAGGGAGAAAGCTTCGACCCGAACACGTATTCTGAACCCGATTTAGTTAAACGCATTAAGGAAAAAAAGAGAGGTGGAATGGGCGTATACCTGATTCGGAAATTAATGGACAGTGTACACTATTCCAGAAAGGGCCATATGAACGAGATTCGAATGGTGAAACACCTGTAGTTGTGGCCCCTATAGACTCGAATACTCAACAGGAAGATCTTCATAGCCGGTTCGAACTACGAACACTCCTGGAAACCAGTCGCTTGTTAATTGAGTCTCAGGATCCTGAATTTGTACTCAATAATCTCCTGCTTATTACCATGGGGAAGCTCCTCGTATTGAAAGGAATGATTATCATCCAAAACCCGGGTGACGGAACATATCGTGTATCAAAGTCAAAAGGGCGCGGTTGGTACACTGAAGGAGAAACCATTGAGTTCGATCCGAATCTGACATTGCTGGACACATCAATCATTGCAGGCCCTGAACATGCTTCGGTATTTGAAAAACTGGGAATTGAACCGGAAAGCGTACTCTTCAATTTAAAAACTTCCAATTACCATATTGGATTTTTATGCCTGGGACCTAAAGGGAACAAAGCCCCTGTTTCGGAACGGGAACTGGAATTTATTGAGAGCCTGACTATCATTTCGTCGGTTGCCATTTCAAACTCCCGGATGTTTAAAGAGCTTCGGCGCATTAATCGCCGGTTAGACCGAAAAGTGCACGATCTCAATACGTTACTTGAGTTAAGCAAAGATTTTAACCTGATGGTGGATCAGGAAGAGATCGCTAAATCATTTAAGTTTGCCATGCTTGGGCAAATGCTGATTCGAACATTCTTTTTTGCCCTTCAAGTGGACGGAGAACGTACTCTGATTGCAAAAAGTGGGGTAAAACAAGAACCAAGTGATGAAGAAGTGGATCACTTATTCTCCCTGGATGACGAGTATCAGTGTCCCGAAGAGGAGGATTGCGAATTTTTGAAAACCAATGGGATCAAATTGGTTTTAGGATTACGTTTTCAGGGTGAAAAAATAGGAGTAGTTGGAGTTGGATCAAGAGCCACAAATGAACCATATGGCATCGAGGAAATCACTTTCCTGCAGTCTCTGGGGAACCTGGCCTTATTGACCATTCAAAAATCGCTATTACTCGAGGAGCGGTTGGTAAAACAACGAATGGAAGAAGAATTAAACCTCGCTAAAGCCATACAGGAAGGATTACTTCCCAACCCCCTCCCCCCCATTGAAGGATTCGATATTGCTGCTATAAATATTTCATCACGACAGGTTGGCGGCGATTATTTTGATATCATCCCCACTCCGGATACCGGACATTTAATTGCCATTGCAGATGTAACCGGCAAAGGTGTACCAGCATCACTTTTAATGGCGAATCTTCAATCTATGTTACATGCGTTAGCCCCTCTGAATGTGACCCTGGATGGGGCTACGGGCAGCATAAATGATATCATTCATTACAATACTCCGCCGGATAAATTCATCACTTTTTTCTGGGGTAAAATGATGCCCAATGGAAGCACATTCCGATATGTGAATGCCGGGCATAACCCTCCATATCTATTTAAAGATGGAGTGAAGAAGGCAAAAGAACTGGAAGCTGGAGGCGTAATTTTAGGGGCTGTACCCACGCTTATGCCTTATGAGTTATCGGAGGTTGAATTAGAGACCGGAGATTTGCTGGTTATGTTTACAGATGGAGTTACAGAAGCTATGAATCCTGAACAAACCGAGGAGTACGAAGAACATCGTTTAGTCGCCTGTGTAGCTAAAGTAAGAGAACAGTCTGCCGAGCAGATTATGCAAGCTGTGATTGATGATATCATGAAATTTGCTCATAACGTGCAATATGATGATATCACCATGATTGTAATGAAAAAAACGGACTAGCTGATTTCCTAGTTCAGCGTTTTAAGCCCAAATACGGTACGAAGCATCCCCGCTTCTTCTTCAGAGAGAGCAAGAATAGCCAGATAGGTGTTATACCGATTTAAGATTTCATTCACATATCGAACGGTTTCAATACCTCGGGCAAAACCGTAACGGGCGTCTTTATAGTATTTTCGTTGCATCAGGCGAAGTAACGACTGAGAAACTTCATCCCAATCACTTGGATCGTCATTTCGGTCTATCGTTAGGCGCCGGGCATCCGCTAAGTGCCCTAGCCCGGAGTTATAGGTAGCTAACGCAAACGCAATCTGATTGGTGGAGTCCATATATTCATAGTGCCTTAGATGTTCCGACAATATGCGAACGCCCTCACGAACGTTTACTTCAGGAATATATAGAGAGTCTTCTGATATCTCGGAGAACCGAGGCAATACCTGCATTAACCCGATAGCACCTGCCCAGCTTTGAGAAGCAGGATCAAATTTGGATTCCTGAGCAGCTACAGCCGTAACCAATACCCAATCGATGCCAAATTCTACACTAACGGATTGTATCAGGCTATCGTAAGGAGATATGGTGCCATATGCGGAGGCGCGCTCCTCCGGGCTGAAATAGTCAGCAATCTGACGCCCACTTTCGAAGTATCGTTTTCTAAGAATATTAAGGAACGCTGAACGTTTAGGAGAACCATCCTCCCGGAACTTGAAATGCCGGTACAAAAAATTATTCATTCTGTTTTCGAGATCCGGACTATTCTTGCGTACAGCCCAGGCAATGGTATCGCGTTCGGCTATAATAGGCCCTTTCACCAAACCGTTCATGTATTTGCTTGAGGCCTGAAAGAATATATCATCGGCAATAGTAGCCATATAGTTTCCATTCGCTACCTGGAATAAGGCCGCTTCGGTGTCTATCTCATCACCTATAAGGTCAAGGCTAATTGGAAACCCTTTGTTCTGCAGCGTTTTTATCGTCGGGAAATAAGAGCTGTTTCGTCGTATACTAATCGGGATACCTTCCATTTGAGAAATACTTTCGGGTACAAACCCGAGCTCTTCCGAAACCACTACCATCTGGTCGACCAGGTTATACGGCCGGGTAAAGTTGACGACTGCTTTTCGTTCTTCCGTAATGGTGTAGCTAGCTGCAATCACATCTCCGGAACCACTGTTCAGCAAATCGTAGGGATTCTCACCTTGTGCAGGTATAATGACCTCGAGAGCTAAATCATTTTGACTAGCAAATGCCCGTATAAGTTCGTATTCGAAGCCTACCTGAATTCCTTTGTGAAGGAAATACGAACCAGAACTATAACTCGTAATCATGCGGAGAACACCGCTTTTCTTTATCTCGGCCCAATCGCGGGATACAGGTTCAGTCCAGTTTATGGAAAGTCCCTTGGGTTCCTCTTTTTGTGGAGGTTCCTGATCCCCTTTAAACGAGCACCCGCTAACAAGAGTAATCCCCGCAAAAAAGAGAACGAACCAAATTCCTCCATTCTTCCCTTTTTGACCAAATTGTGCCATATCTTTAAGGATGATGTTACGATGGCTAGTCATCAAACAAAATAAACTGAACCACGTTAACTAAGTCAAAATATCCTTTTTTGGTTTATTCAGCATACTGTTTATACAACCTTTAAGGAAGTCTAACTCTGTTACAAGTACATACTACACGAATATAATTAAGATAAAAGTCGTGATATTGGCTTTTAACGAACTATGATAAGGACGGTTACGATCTTTTTTTATTGCGTATTTGGGATTCAGCTATTGAACGCACAGGTAACGGGAATGGTCAAAGATGCGTCTTCCCTTACCCCTGTGGAAAATGTTCATGTAGTTGTGATTTCGGATTCAACCAAAGGAACATTCACTGATTCCAGTGGAGTGTTTAATCTGGAATGGTATACGTTCCCGATCACCATCGGGCTCACAGCCATTGGTTACGAAAGTCAGACGTTTGAGCTATTCGAAGCCGGCAAACAGGTTACTATTTTTCTTAAACCTGAATCAGTGGGAATGGAGGAGATTGTTATTTTTTCTAATCGTGATTCTTCTCCACTGGGTTCCATAAGTTCTATTTCTAAAACCACGATAAGCCCGGCCAATCTGTACTACAAACCAACAACCACAGGAATAGACGCCCTCAGAGCCGAACAGGGTGTTTTTGTACAGCAAACAAGTGTGGGACAGGGTAGTGTTTACATCCGTGGCAGAGCCGGACGGGATGTACTCTACCTGTTTAACGGGCTTCGGTTAAACCCATCTTTTATTCGGTCGGGACAAAACCAGTACTTCGGAGTTATAGATCCTCTCCTTTTTGAGCAAATGGATATTTATCGCGGTCCCATTTCATTGCATTATGGAAGTGATGCCCTTTCGGGAGGATTAAACCTGACTCCTTATATACCCGATCTTACAAAAAAAAGCACGACCTCCGGCAGTCTGCTGACTTCAGCAAATCTGAATGGAAACGGGGAACAGCTTGTCCATGGTCGGGTTAAACATCAGTCTGAAAACGCCAGTTTTTTTGTGGGTGGAAGTTTCAGAGACATCGATTTTTACCGGATGAGTAGTCGTTCGAATGACGATTTATGGTTCCCATATGATGAACATTTATCCAATGCCGATTATCAGTTTGCCAGTTTTTCTGCGAGTGGACGTATAAAAGTTGGCAATCAGGCACAGATAACAGGAACCTCCTATTTTGGTGAGATACCTGGAGCACCACGCTTTGACCGGATGACAATGGGATACCAGGCAGAAGAAGAAGTATCTGCGACTACTCCACGTAGCGCTTACTATTCGAATACGGAACCACTTCAACTTTTCGCGAATACTCTTGAATACGCTTTCGCTCCCCGGCTTTCTTCTCTTAAGCGTTTTTCCGCAAAAATGGGATATGTGCGATTACTAGACCATCGTACAACCACCGAATTTGATCCGCTTCAACCCCCTTCTTTTTCTATTAGCGATGCGTTAAGGGATCCTTTTTTCCAGGCCAGCGACACCTCACTGTTCGAAGAAAATGAAAGCAGACAATGGCATGCTTCGCTGGATGCCCTCTTTGAAATCAACCCTCAGTTATTTTTGAAGACCGGTGGAGATATAAGTTATGACCAGACATCGAGTGCCCGTTTCAATTCGGTGAATGATGCTTTTCTTCCCCGATTTCCGGATAATTCGACCTTTACTCAGTTCGGTGTTTTCCTTCAGTTCAACCATCGTCTTTTTCCAAAACTTATCGCAGAATACGGGTTACGGTATTCTCACTTCCTCTCCGACATTCCCTTTGAAAATTCCGGCTCAAGATCCGGCTTTACAAGCTTCAGCGATCACACCCAACAATTGACCGGAGCTTTGGGGTTGCGTTATTCTGTCCGTAAAAACCTGCAGATTGTATCCAATATTTCGAATGGATTCAGAGCCCCTAATATTTCTGATCTCTCGGAAGTAGGAAGCAGAGGATTCGATCAGTTTCAGGCACCTAATCAGAATTTAAGCCCCGAAAAAACGCTTAATTTTGATTTGGGGATGAGGATGTACAACGATGCTGTTCAGTTTGAACTGGTTGGATTTTGGCTTCATTATTTTGATAAGATTGAACGGGAGGAAACCGGGCAGGTTGTGAACGATCTTGGAGAGTCGATCGGTACGTTATCTGATTATCAAACGCTATCCTCGGGTCAGTTTCGGGAAGTGTTGAATCAAAACATCTCTTCCATGAACATACTGGGGATTGAGTATAGGGGCGACATAAAGCTATCTACTCAGTTATCCTCTGGTCTTACTTTTTCTTATACCTGGGGTGAGATCATGCTCAGAGATGGGTTATATCAACCGGTGAATCGCATACCTCCTGCTAACGGATTATTGTTTATTCAGTACCAACCCCGTAGCGGGATTATTCTCCGCCCTCAAATCAGGTATGCATTTGCTCAACGTAGAATTTCACCTGAAGAAGTTGAAGATGTGCGTGTTTCGGAAGATGGCACCGACGGGTTTGCCAACCTTCAATTTTCGGCACGTGTAGCTGCACACAAACGCGTTACCTTAAATGTACTAGCTGATAACATTGCGGATGTAGCCTATCGGGAACACGCCAGCAGCTTAGACGGCATGGGTAGGAACGTGACTATTTCTGTGAATTACGCGTTTTAAGCCGCCCGTTTTCTTCTCCACGTTAAGGCTACTCCAATAAGTGTGATTCCCATCGCAAAAAAGGATAGCGTTGGAGGAAGTTCCGAAAAAAGAAAAAAAGCGATGGTTGATGCAAAAACAGGCTCTATCAAAATGAGACTGGAAAGGAGCGTAGGAGATACATACCGGACCGCATAGTTTAACGCACCGTGTCCCAATATCTGCGGGCCAATCGCCATTCCCAGGCCAAGTACCAATAGCGTGCGGTCTATTGTAAAACTTAAGGGATCAATAATGATAAACACAAATACGCAGGTTAGTGCTGCATATGCGTATACGGGAAATACATAACCTAACCAGCTTCGGTGCACCCTTACTTTACGGCCAATGAGAAAGTAAACGGCAAAAATACAAGCCGCTGTAAAAGCAAGGGTATTCCCTAAAAGAGGGTTTTGGAAATCCGTTTCGCCACTTGAGTCCGTAATTCCGAGCAAGGCAGAACCAAAAAAAGCAACACATACCCCTATCCACGCCAGTATTGGAAATTTGATCTTAAACAATACCCGCTCTGTTACAATTAACAGAATGGGGTGAATAGTAACTAATACCGATGCAGAAGCAACAGATGTGAAGTACAACGATCCAATCCAGCAGATAAAATGAAGACCAAGCAACACCCCGGAAAGCAATATCCACTTATGATTGCCATCATTATGTCTGGTCTTCGATTCTTCTGAAAGGAACCAAACCGGCAATAGTAATACCACGGCTAACACGGTTCGGTAAGCCGCAACCAGGAATGCAGAGTAAGGAGTGGCCAGTTTGACCAAAATGGGAGCGAACCCGATTGAGGTCAACCCCACGGTTAATGCTAAAATAACTTTTGCTTTGGGATACGGTTGATCCACCCCGCTACCGAATCCGGTCCATGGACCGGACTAATTCTTCGTCTTTTTTAATCGAACGCACGGCGAGTTGTTGGCCCAATAACCCTAAAATCACCAATCCTAATCCCAAAGCCTCATCCCAGAGATACGTGCCAATACCCCCCAGCGAAAACAGAATACCTAACCCAAATCCTACGCCAATTAATTGTCCAATCTGACCCAGTTTTACCCATTTCACCTGACTCTTCCGATCTTTATACTGAAAGATAGCCGCTATGCTAACCAACATGGCGAGGGTTAAGAAAGAGGCGAACCCATACCCAATCCAAACCTGAGGATCTTCCCGGGCCCGATCATAAATTGGGGTAAAAAAAGCGGCAAATGTGGTACCTACTGCCAGGAATAAAAACACGGTTTGTATGCGCTGAATCACAGAACAATGGGTTAATTGACGAGGCTATTAATCAAAAGGTAGGAAATAAAAAACAGGCACTCTACATCAAGAGTGCCTGTTAAACAATATTATCATTTTCGAATGCCTTAGGCAGGCTGTGCTTCGGTAAGCTGTTGGGCTTCAGAGCTATTTGTGGCGATTTGACCCGGCTCTTCGGTTCCGAACATCACCTTATTAAGGCCTCTTCTGCTTCGTTCAATAATGCTGTACAGAACAGGAACCAGAATAAGTGTAAGAGCAGTAGCAAAAAGTAGTCCTACAATTACAGCGATGGCCATTGGTCCCCACCAGGAAGCTTGCTCACCTCCCATATACACATACAAGTTCAGATTAGAGAAGAACTCTAACGGATCGCCAACCAAAACGATAAAGTCGAAGTTAAAACCCACAGCCAGCGGTACAAGTCCAAGCGTTGTGGTAATGGCTGTAAGAATTACCGGTCGGAACCGCACTTTTCCAGCCTGGATAAGTGCATTCCGTAAGTCAAGACCATCCCGCTCCCTCAAAATATCCACATAGTCGATAAGTACGATGGCGTTGTTTACCACAATACCAGCTAGCGAGATAATGCCCAATATGGACATCAAACCCAATGCCATCTGGAAGGTAACCAGGCCATAGAATACACCCGCCATAGACATGATTACCGAACTGAGAATAATCAACGGCTTGATCACCGAGTTAAACTGGGACACCAGAATAAAGGTGATCAGAAAGATGGCAATGGTAAAGGCTATAGCCAGGAATCCAAACGATTCGTCTTGTTCTTCCTGCTGACCGGTCCATCCGAACGTATAACTTTGCGGCAGATCAAGCAGGTAATCGTCTAATACCGTCTGCACTTCAGCAAGTACGGCATTAGCCTGGAAACCAGAGCGTACATCAGCGCTAACGGTAATCACACGCTCGGATTCGAGGTGGTTGATTCCTCCTAATCCGTCTTTTACTTCCCAGGTAGCCACTTCAGAAAGAGGTATTTGGTTACCTTCAAAAAGAATAGTCAAATCTCCAAGCGTACTGAGATCGTCGCGATATTCTTCATTCAAACGAACTACGATATCGTACTCGTCTTTCCCATCTCGGAATTTAGAAGCTTCCACACCGTTTATCGCCTGTCGGATCGTCATACCAATCATGTTGGTATTCAACTCATACAAGGCTGCCCGTTCCCGGTCTATTTCCACCCTGATTTCCGGACGGGGTTCGGGGAGATCGGATTCCAGGCCGTCCATTTTGGCGAATACAGAATCCTCTTCCAGTGTCTTCAGAATATCGTTGGAAATCATAGTAAGCATTTCCATGTCATTTCCGCGGATCTCAAGATTTACCGGTTTACCGGTTGGAGGACCATTTGGTGGTTGCTCTACCGTTATTTTAGCACCAACGATTTCACCCGACATATAATTACGGAGAAATTCCATCGCTTCGAATACATCGCCTTCCCTCTTCTGGAAGTCAACAAAGTTAAGCGCTACGGTTCCTCTGTTGGATGAGTTACCACCACCTCCACCACTTGGATCTGCTGTGATACTTGCCCCGGAAGTAGCCAGAACACTCTTTACATCCACAAGATTAGGCAGGTTTTCCACCTTATCCCGAACTTCGGAAACAATTGCTTTGGTGAATTCAACATCGGAACCAATCGGAGTTTCAACCTGGATATAGACATCACGCGGGGGAATATCTTCCGGGAAGAATTCGGAACCCGGGAAGAACGCCGCCATCATACCAAAACTGGAAAGCAGGATTAAAAAACTGATAACCAGAGTAGTTATCCGGTGGTTTAACGACCAGGTGAGCGCGTTCTCATAGCGCTGGATTAATCGATTGAGTCCATCATGTTGCCACCACTTTCCGATGGGATCAAGCACCAGTTTATTGCCTAACCAGAGTAGGAAAACCAGCACGGCAAGCATCGTCCAGGTGATGGGGTTACTTAATAAAAACAGCAACCCAATAACAGAAACACCGACTGTTAAGATGATTTTACCCTTTGAGGTTAACTGTGCTTTTCTTTCCTGTCCTTCCACTTTCATGAACAGGGCACAGATCACAGGGTTAATCACCAGTCCAACAAACAACGAACTGGAAAGAGTAATGATCAAGGTCTTAGGCAGGTAGCCCATAAACTGCCCGACGATACCGGGCCAGAAAATCATTGGAGCAAACGCTGCAATAGTCGTCATGGTACCGGCAATAATCGGCACCGCTACTTCACCTGTTCCTTTCCGGGCTGCCTCAAAGTTATCGTATCCTTCTTCCAGGTAACGGTAAATATTTTCAACCACCACAATGGCGTTATCCACCAACATTCCCAGAGATAGGATCAGCGAAAAGAGAACAACCGTGTTCATGGTAATACCTACTGCTCCCAGTATGATAAACGATAAGAACATCGACATGGGAATGG
>JBCBST010000011.1:0-44776 GCA_039819115.1 Bacteroidota bacterium | reverse complement strand
ACTCTGATTCCCAAGTCCTTAAGAGGGGAAGTAATTCAAAATAGTATGTCTCTAATACAATGAAGCTAAACAATTGCCCAACATACTTATGTGCAGATCCACTGCAATGAAAATTCACTCCATCATAAGATTTAACTGGAAACAGAGCCGCTAAAAACCCGATAATCTCTTTATTCAGAACTTGGCGGATATGACTTCTCTTTTCCTCCCCGATTTCCTTGTTGTTTTTCCAGCGACTCAAGTCCTTGTTTGAAATTTTTGAACCCGTGTCATTCCTGAGAATTTTATGTAACTCTATAAGAATCTGTCTGGGATTAATAAAGTCGGGATTTGTCTTTGCCACGTTTCTCTTCGCAATTTGATCGTATATTTTCAATCCTTATATCTAAATAAAACAAGTATTAATTACAATGCTATCTAGTATAAGCAACCCTTCCCTCCTATTGGTTCAAACTGCCTGCGCCACGGTGGGAAGCCGGAGCTTCTTGACTGCATTCCGGAGATGGATCTTCGGAATGAGAAGAATAGATCACTCAATGGCTGTCATCCTGAGCTCCCCAATAGATCAAAAAAGCAATGTAGGATTAGCAAGGGATATCAAATGTAATACTACCCGGTCGTTCTGCATCTGATATCCCTGCCTGCCGGCAGGCGGGCTTCGGTTCGTCCGCCGGCCATGCCTTCGGCAGACAGGCAAGGCAGGATGACAGCATGAATAAAAGGATGGGTAATAAACGAGATAGAAACAGGTAGGGACGTATTCAGGTCACGGAGCAGAGCTCTGTAACCAGTTTTTAATGGAACACTTTTACGGACTCTTTTTTGTTCCAGTCATTCCTGCGAAGGCAGGAATCCAAATAGTGGATTTATGCCTGACTTTACGACCTAACCAGGCTCTTCCTATCCGTAAACAAAGGAACAGGCTTTGCACATAAACCCAGATCCCTGCCTTCGCAGGGATGACAAAAAAGTAGGGGCGTATCGCGATACGCCCCTACCGGTTTGTAAGATCCTGAACCAAGTTCAGGATGACGAGCGGAAATAGGCAGGCAGGATGACAAAGAGGTAAAAAAACAAACACACGGTTCTACAATCGTAGCACCAGTTCCAGTGTTTCCAGGACGGAGGGAAAGAAGAAGATGGAAGATACCGTCCCAAGGGAAACCACGGTGTGGATGCCAATGGTGTATCCAAGGTAGGAGGAGGAGCGCTCCATCTGGTATTTGGCCGCCCACCAGGCCGTGAGGTTAAAACTCATGTACCAGTTCAGCACAAACAATATGGTTAACACCAGGATGGTAACCGATGAAAAGCCGGCATAAAAGGCCGTTACCGCTGCCGTTACGATCACAAAATTCAAATGGAGGTTCCAGGAGTATAAACTGAGTACCTGACTCACATGCCGGAGTGAACGGCTGGGAACATACAACCACAGTAACCCGATCAGTTCAACCAGGAATACCATCAACCCGACCACTATAAAAAACGACGCATAGGTTTTACCCGGAAATAAAAACGAAGGGACTACATCAAAGAAGGCAGATAAACCAGCTTCAGAAATGAAGACGTACGCACACAGTACGGCTATTAACCCGGCAAACACGGCGTGCTGAATGATCAGGAATACCCCGTGAGTAACAGAGCGATCGCGATACTGCATAATATCGTCCACAAAGAACCGGTTACCGGTGAAATACCGGAACAATAGTCCGCGGTAGGTTGGCTCGGTTCGTACATGCACAGCCAGGCTTATCCATAATCCCAGTAAAACAAACACGGGCCAGTTGAAATCAGGGGAGGCCGGTACATTTTGAGACCGGGGAAGCACCAGGTCTGATCCGGCTGCAAATGCTGAAAATGACGTTTCCCAATCGGGAGAGGATTGATCCATCCAGCCCAGAAATACATCCACCGGGATCAACGGGATCGTCGAGTCGTCTTCCAGCCATTGAATAATCTCTTCTTCAAAATGACTGGAGGTAATTTGAATCACATCCGCCTGCGTTTCTCCGCTACCAGCGGTACGAATAACCCGGATTTGAGCATCGTCTACCGGAAAGCCGGAACGAATGTAGGGAGTGACCGAAGGAGCCTGAGCGGCCAGCTCCTGTACAAAAAAGAGCACTTCATCGGTATAAAAGGCGCTATACTCCGACAGTATCAGACCGCGGTAATTGGAAAAAGACTCAAATCTCCGATGCACCAAATCAACCAATAACTCCATTTCAGCCTGTTCCTGCGCGATACGTGTGGGCGTGAGGTAACTCAATTTGGTATTTACCCATATCTCCAGTCCGGATGCTGCTATACGTTCCAACTCCCGATCGGAGGTGGTGTGAGGAATCTCAATGAACTGTATGCCCCGGGTGCGAAGCTGCTCCAGCGTGGCGTCGGTGATCAGGTCTTTGTCGCCGAAACGAACCCCTATTGTTTTATCCACCGATTCCTGAAATGCCGATGCAGGTACACAAACCCCAAAAATCAATACCCACAGACACACGAAAAAACGGATCCGATTTCGAGTGTCCGGCATAATTCCTCAGGCGTAAGAAGACGCTTCTACACCAAAGAACTTCGCAACGCTGCTTCTGCCTATGGGTTTCCCGATTAAGGTGGCCGCCGTATACCCGGTGATTTCCACCTCTACATATTCCCCTTTCTGAAAATCCTTACGGTCAAAGACTACTTTCTTGTTGGTATCTGTTCTACCAGCTAGCTGTTCGCTGGATCGCCGGCTTTCGCTTTCCGCTAACACTAAATGCCGTGCACCCACCTCTTTCTCGTTTCGCTCTTCCTGTATGCTCATCTGCTGATTGATGATCTCGGTGAGCCTGCGCTTCTTAACGTCTTCGGGCACGTTGTCTTCGTATTTACGGTAGGCCAGGGTGCGTTCCCGCTCGGAATAGGCAAACATGTACGCCAGATCGTACCCCACGTACTTCATCAGTGATAAGGTGGCCTCATGTTCTTCTTCGGTCTCGTCACAGAAACCGGCAATAATATCGGTGGAGAGAGTGAGTCCCGGAATGATGGTCTTCATTTTATCCGTAAGCTCGATGTACTGCTCGCGGGTGTACGGTCGGCGCATGCGTTCCAGCATGGAAGAACTACCGGCCTGGGCCGGGATATGAATGTAGTTACACAGGTTGGGTCGTTCTGCAATCAAATGCAGCAGATCGTCCGGAAAGTCTTTTGGATGGGGAGATGAGAAACGAAAACGGATTTCGGAGTTTACTTTACTCGCTTCATCCATCAACCTGGTGAAGGTGTGTTCCCCGTCCAGGTAGGAATTTACGTTCTGCCCCAGCAGGGTGATTTCTTTGTATCCCTCATCGCTCAGCTGCTGAATTTCTTTCAGGATACTGGCCATCGGGCGACTCCGTTCTCTGCCCCGGGTAAAGGGTACCACGCAAAAAGAACACATATTATCACAGCCGCGCATAATCGATACAAACGCAGAAACGCCGTTTCCTGTCGTGCGAACCGGAGCAATATCAGCATACGTTTCTTCCAGGGAAAGCAACACGTTTACGGCTTTCCGGCCATCGTCCACTTCTTTCAGCAGGCGGGGAATATCCCGGTATGCATCAGGACCAACTACAATATCCACCAGGTGTTCCTGTTCAATGATGCGGTCTTTGATACGTTCGGCCATGCACCCCAATACTCCAACCGTCAGGTGCTCATTCGTCTTTTTAAGGTGACGAAACTCTTTTAAGCGGTTCCATACTTTGGTTTCTGCGTTTTCACGAATGGAACAGGTGTTCACCAGGATAACGTCCGCCTTTTCGGGTGCGGTAGCCGGAGACATCCCATCTTCCAGAAGAATGGAATTCACAATTTCGGAATCCGCAAAATTCATTTGGCATCCGTACGTCTCGATAAAAAAAGTTTTTGAGCTCATGCTGCTTTAAACGGAATATTAATCTACGTGTATCAGGTGTTTGGCCAGACGTCTGGCGCTTCCCTCCAGCTGGAAAGTAATTCTAAATCATTATTGGTTACAAATCCCCGTTCAACGGCCACATCAACCAGGGTTTCATAATCCGTTAGGGTATACACCGGTACCCCCATTTCAGAAAATCGTTTATTCGCTTTTTCGAATCCGTAGGTGAAAATGGAGAGTACGGCCTGCACATCGGCACCGATAAACTTCAGTGCTTCAATCACAGAAATGGCCGATCCCCCGGTTGAAATCAAATCTTCAATAACGATGGTAGCCTCGCCTTTGGCAACTCCACCTTCAATCTGGTTTCCCATACCATACGCTTTCGCTTTGGCCCGAACATACGCCAGTGGTTTATTCACGCGATCGGCAACCCAGGCTGCGTGTGGAATACCTGCTGTGGCTGTGCCTGTAACCACATCAATGTCAGAAAAACCGTCATTAATCTTTTCCGCAAAATGCTGAGCAATACCAGCCCGGATGTGAGGATGGCGCAGGGTTAGCCTGTTATCACAATAAATGGGCGAATTCCACCCGGACGACCATTGAAATGGCTCATTAGGGCGTAAAATCACGGCATTAATATCGAGCAAATGTGCTGCAAGCTCGCGTGCAAATGGTGCATTGATGATCATGTATCTCTTCTATATGTATTCTATCGGTTTAATTCCGATGAGCGAGTGTCAGGCGACCCCAAAAAAATCGGGAAACAATAAAATAACGCTTTTTAGACAGATAAGTGTATAAAATCCAGCCAGAATATCATCTGTTAATACACCCCATCCGCCCGGCAATTCCTGTAAGCGATTGATGAATAAGGGTTTCCAGATATCAAACAGGCGAAAGAGCATGAATGCGGCCAGTATGGTTATCCCCGTGGAGGGTACAGCGTAGGTGGAAGGAATGATCAGAAACGGAAGAGCCTGTCCTGCCCATTCATCCATCACCAACCGGCCAGGATCCTTACCCCAGCTTTCTTCGCATGCCGGAGTAACCCAGAGTGTGGCTATGGAACTGAGTACTGCAAAAAGCGCAACACCCGGCCAGCCCACCGTCAGCAGGATAACCGTGAGGGGAACCAGAGCCGCCAGGCTCCCAAACGTACCCGGGGCAACCGGGGTGTACCCGCTGCCGAAACCCGATCCAATGATGCGTTTTAAGGTATCCACCGAAGTTATGATTTGAATAGTGACCGGTTAACCCAGACATACTCGATTCCGGAATACAGCGTAAGTGCCGTCACAAATAGCATGGCATAGTACAGGATAACCGATTGAAAAAAACCATCGATAACGAATTCGAAGTTCACATCGGAACCAATGAACACACCGGCCAGCAGCACCGCATACAGGAACACCATCTGCACGGTGGTTTTTGCTTTGGCGGAAAACCGGGTCTCCATCTTCTTCTTTTTCCGGTTGGCCACCATCCTGAGAATGGTAATGCATACATCCCTTCCCACAATAACACCTACGGCCCACCAGGGAAACAGCTCTTCATTCAAAAAGGGTAAACAGAAAAAACCGGCAAAGGTCAGAAATTTATCTGCAAGGGGATCAATAAATACCCCAAAATCGCTCTCCACCCCATAATACCGGGCCAGGTATCCATCAAAAAAATCAGTAATGGCAGCTACAGCAAAAACGGCTACGCTTAATGCCCTCCATATTACTTCGTCTTGTACGTACATCACTAAAAAAACCGGAGCGAGAACCATCCTTAATACACTCAGGATGTTCGGAATATTCTTTTTCATTACGAGAAGATAACCAGCATTATCAAGAAATGTGGGATGCAGTATCCGGTAATGCGTACCTTCTCCCCCCATGGCAGAGCAAGTTCCCTTTTTATTTGATATTCCATCCGTAAGCCAACTCACCGATACGATCAAGAAGCTGCTGGAGCAGCAGTTTGTTGATATCCTCGTTGAAGGGGAAGCCAGTAACGTAAAGCAGAGTTCAAACGGACATATTTATTTCACGCTAAAAGACTCCGGTGCTCAGCTGCCCTGTGTGGTATGGCGAAGCACGGCTCAGCGATCCGGCATTCAGTTAGCCGATGGGCAACGTATTGTGGTTGGAGGCGATATACAGGTGTACGCTCCCCACGGACGGTATCAAATGATTGTTAACCTGGTTCAACAGGCGGGTATCGGTAAGCTTCAGCAGGCGTTTGAACAGCTGAAGTCGAAGCTTCAGGAAGAAGGGTTGTTTGAACAGATTCATAAAAAGGCGCTCCCACCCTATCCTGCTTCTATTGGGGTGGTTACTTCAGCAACGGGCGCTGCCTTTCAGGATATCCGGGCCACCTTAGAACAACGCTGGCCCCTGGCCGAGGTTCACTTATACCATGCCAGCGTGCAGGGAGTATCTGCCGCCCCTCAACTTGTGCAGGGCATCCGTCACTTCAACGAACATCAGCCGGTGGATGTGCTCATCATCGGGCGGGGAGGCGGTTCGCTGGAAGATTTATGGCCATTTAATGAAGAAATCGTCGCGCGGGCTGTTTTTGATAGCGTGTTCCCGGTCATCAGCGCGGTGGGACACGAGGTGGATTTTTCCATATCCGATTTTGTAGCCGATGCCCGTGCTGCCACTCCTACACAGGCCGCTGTATTAGCTACTCCCGATCGCAACGAAACCCGTTTCCTGGTCGAGGATTTATCACGAAGGCTCGAGCTCAATACCGTTGGAGCTATCCAGTTTTATAAAGAAAAGATCCATAATCTGGGTTCATCCCATGCTCTTCAGGTGGTAAAACAAAAGCTGGCTCTCGCTTCTTTGCGGGTTGACCGGTGTAAAGAGCAGCTTTCCAGCCTCTCGACCTACCAGATTCAAAAAAAATCTCAACTTTTTTTGAATTTAAATCATAAACTGGAAAAATCGAATCCTAACATCCCGTTAGAACAAGGGTTTACGCGAATTTGGCAAGATAAAAAGTGGATTCGGAGCACTGACGATATGGACGGGAAAAGCGCTTTCGATATTGAGTGGGCTAACGGCAAGCAGACCATCGTCCGATAATCTTCACATTTCGTTCATCTTTAAAGGCGAAATTGTAAACGATCGTAAATCGGAGATTATACATCATGTCGCATCGTTGGGGCTTTGCCCTTTTTTGTTGCATACTGCTTTCAGCTACATCCACCCAGGCCCAGGAAAAAAGTCGGTGGGAAATCTACGGAAACGCCCGCATCATCCATTTGGGGTCAACCGACGAAACCCATGGTTTAGGGGGAGAGAATCATATCAGCTGGACCCGCCTCCGGTACGGCACCCATTTTTCCATTGACTCCAACCACTCCTTTTCGGCTCGTTTAGCCTACCTGGAATCGGTGGAATTTGAGGACTTCCGGTTCACGTTAACGGCCAATGATACCCAACGACGAAGACTGGCTCCCGGATCGGCCACTTTCGATGAATTCTATTACCGGTACAATACCGCCCGGTCAGATCTGAAGATTGGTCGTTTCCAGAAAAATTTTGAACTGGCTACGAATTCAACCCGTACGATCCTGCGGTTTATGAGTAACGCCATTTTTGTGCACTGGACCGATGGGATACTCTACACCAGAAACATGAAAAACGGGTGGAAAGGCGAAGCGATGCTGGAATATCAGCACCAGGATCACATCACCTACAGCTATAAAAGCGACCTTTCATTCCAGAACCAGGTACATAATGTGGTGTTATATGGATTTCTAAGCGAGAATGGGCGGGACAGTCGCAACATCATCCAGAAAAGAGTTGGAGTCATTGCCGCTCCAAATGCCTATCTGGTAAACGGAGAGTTTCGCAATTATGTGGCGTTGAACTCAAGCCTCGTGTATGATCTTCCTATGCGCGATCAGCTGGCCGGCGGGTCGTTCAGAGTGGGTGCCGAGCTGGGACAGAATGTGGCTACCAACCTGGTGGATGGAAACATTATGGTGATTTCCGGCGGAGTAAATAACGTGGCTAACCGGCACCAATTTATGATCGAGTTTGCACGAACAGGCGCCGGATGGTTAACCCCAACGCACCTCAGAAATGACGCGGATGAAGTAGAATTGAGATACCGCGTCTTCTTCACCAAACAGTTTAACTTTGATATGCGTTATCGCATCCGTCGCATGCGGGATTCTTCTCTGGATCAGACCCTGGCGTACAGCACCTTTCTGCGGATGACTTACTCCTTCCGGTAATCCGTCGTCAGGACCCGGTACCGGTGGGTTGGGTTTGTTTTGGATAACACCCCAGTATGGTCAGATCCTCGGCCTCACCGGAAAGCTCATCCAGTGCTTTTTGAATGTTTGGAGAGGCAATATTGGCTTCAATATCAACATAAAAGGAATACCGCCAGGGTTCATTCAACCGCGGTCTCGATTCCAGTTTAGTCATGTTAATCCCATGCTGGTGCAGCACATTTAAACAGTCGATAAGGGCTCCTTCTTTGTTGGCCGTAACCATCATCAGAGAAGTTTTACAGGGGATCTGATCGGCTACCTGCACCGGTTCCGGACTCACAATCACAAACCGGGTGTAATTTTCGGTCTGATTGGCTATGCCTTCTTTGATCACTTTCAGCCCATAAAAATCGGCGGCATGGGCTCCGGCTATAGCAGCCTGAGACAAATCGGCATCGTCCCTCACTTTTTTAGCCGATAACGCGGTATCGATGTAGCTTTCCACCCGGCACCGGGGTAGCTTGGTCAAAAACCGGGAGCATTGAGCAATACCCTGCGGATGGGATAGAATGCGGCGTATCTGCCCGATTTCCACTTCTTCTACGGCCAGCAGGCAGTGCACGATTTTCAGCACTTCTTCACCCACAATATGAATTCCGGGGTTAGCTAACACGTCGTAGGTATCGTTAATCGAACCTGCGGTCGTATTCTCAATGGGTAAACAGGCAAAGTCGGTAAGCCCTTCACTCACCGCACGGGCGGCTTCATGGAACGTGTCGTACCCAAAGTGCTCCACTTCAGCATAGCGCTCTCCGAAATGGCGCTGTATAGCCAAATGGCTGTACGAACCATCGGTACCCTGGTACGATACACGAATCGTTTTTTCCTGCTTGTTGTTTTGATGATCAACCAGGGAATGAACCTGGTACCGCACCGAATGCAGGATGATTTCCCGGAATAACTGTTCTGCATAATACCCGTCTATGCCCATCTCCTGGGCCAGGGTCCGGATACGGGTTAATAACCGCTCTTCCCGGTCGAAATCGCGGATGGCGGTATCATCCTGGATTTTAAGAGCCGATACTTCTTTAACCACATCCTGGCGATCGGCCAACGCCTGTAAAATAGATCGGTCAATATGGTCCAGGCGATCCCGGATTGCGTTAAGTTGGTTTTTCATGAACGGTTCAGTATCGTTTTGCATGGCCTCAAACCTAAAAAAAGAATTCCCCGAAATCTTCCCTAAATCCCTGGAGGAGTGGAGGGCATGGCTTGGGAGGCATCACGCTGAGGAAGGAAGTATCTGGCTGGTGTTTCCCAAAAAAGACAGCGGACTTCCGGGACTAACCATCGATCCGGCTATTGATGAGGCTTTGTGTTTTGGATGGATCGATAGTGTGATTAACAAAAGAGATGACGTTACCTTTAAAATCAGGTTCTCTCCCCGGAACCCCAAAAGCAACTGGAGTCGGGTGAATAAAGACAAGATGGCCCGTTTGCTGGAGCAACACCGGGTACGGTCTGCCGGGCTGGCCATGATCGAACTAGCTAAACAAACAGGGACCTGGACGGCATTGGATGATGTTGAGAACCTGGTTATCCCGGATGATTTACAGCGGGCGTTTGCGGAATTTCCGAGGTCGGAAACGAATTTTGATGCCTTTCCCCGGTCCACAAAACGAGGAATCCTGGAATGGATCTTAACCGCTAAACGAGCAGACACCCGGGCCAAACGAATAGAAGAAACCGCACGTTTAGCCTCTCAGAATATCAGAGCAAACCAGTATATACCGAAGTGATTAATACGCCGAAATGGATAAAGGAAGCCCGAGAAAAATGGGCTTTCCGAGGTCAAAAGCGACCCGATTTTGCGATAGAACCCAAACCAGGACAGGAATCAGTATGGGATTATCCGCGACCGCCCATCATTGTGCCCGATCCGCGAACCGTACGGGTACAGCTTCACCATAACGTCATTTCCGAATCGAACCAGGCGGTGAGTGTTAAGGAAACGGCAAGTGCGCCGGTATTCTATATCCCCCCTCAGCATATCCGGATGGAATGGCTGATCCGTTCGGAGCGGGAAACCATGTGCGAATGGAAAGGTATTGGCACCTACTGGCACGTTAAAATTGAAGACCAGGTGCTGATGAATGTGGCATGGAGCTATGAGCGCCCCTTCCCGGAATTTGAATCCATTAAAGGATGGATTTCGTTTTACCCGGCTCTTCTGGATTGTTTTGTGGGCGAAGAACAGGTGCGGCCTCAACCGGGTGGATTCTACGGTGGCTGGGTCACCTCAGAAATCGTGGGCCCTATTAAAGGAGAACCGGGTTCAGGTGGTTGGTGACAAGCCGATCCCGCCCTGTGACTATTTTTTGGACACCTTATCGGATAGCACCGCAATCTGAAATTCAAGGCGCTTCAGCTCTCTGAGAATGGCATTTTTATCCATTTGCATCCAGTGCCAAAGCTTCATGAACGAAATGAGCAGTATCCCGATGAAGGTGAGTGCTCCATAGGTGAGCGCCTGATCGGTGTCATCGGCCGTGAAAAACAGATAGCCCACATAAACCGTTAATCCGGTGAACACAATCTGAAAGAAGCTGATGATAAATGCCCAAACCCGGAGCCTGCCGGTATACAGGTTCCCCCACATTTGGAACATCCCCTGCTGATCGAGGGTGTTATAGAACTCCGCTTCTTCTTTGTTGAGGGATTCTTTGATTAATTGATCGATATCTTCCTTTCTTACATTCATAACGTCCTCATTTCGTTTTGTTTAGTATCACCGACTTAAGGTGTTCACGGGCATGAAATAAACGGGACTTGGCGGTTCCCACTGATATCCGAAGCACCGTACTGATCTCCTTAAGCGATAGATTATCCTGGTAGAACAGACCGATGATAATGCGGTCGGTGGAAGAGAGCAGTGGAATAGAAGATCTCAGCAGCTGAATCCTGTCCGCTTTTACATCTTCCTCTTGTTCTTCCTGTTCTGTTCGTTGCTGAATCTCAATCTGGGATTCCCGCATACGGCTTAGCTGCTGCTGGCGCACCCAGTCGATGGCTTTGTTTCGTGCAATGTTCAGTGCCCACGCATCAAAACCAATCTGAAAAACGATACGGTCTAAGTGATTGATGATGACGTACCAGCAGTCCTGGGCAATGTCTTCAACAGGTTCCTCAACATTGGTGTAGTAGTAAATTTTACGCTTTAACCTGGGGTGAAACCGCCGTACTAATTGTTTTAGTGCTTCAGAGTCACCGTCCAGATACTGCTTTACTAACTGTTCGTTGATGATATGATCTGCTTGCCTTCCCATTACACTCTATAGTCGAGCGGGAAATGAAAAGGTTCAATATAAATAGGGATGAGGTCAAACCGGGGCGGTTAGCCTATTTCATCCATGTCCGGTTATGAAGCATACCGAATCGCATCGCTTGGAGCGATGAGGATACCCAAATCCTATCGCTTTCAGGGTTAACCCACTCTGAATTTCAGCTCCTCGATGGTGGCCAGGATTTCGTCCCGGTCCATTTCACGGTACCGTTCGGGTAGCAATTCCTTACTGGTGCATTCAATCACCGCGTTCAGCGTTTGAAGCTCTACCTCTTCGGGATAAGTTGGAGGGATGAAATCGGCGAAGGCTTCATCCAGTGTTTCCCCGTCCACATCATCCAGACCTTTGGCTGCAGCCCGGAATTTAGCGCGGGTGAGTGCCGCCTCCATATCTGCTCCGGAAAAGGTGACTTTATCATCCTTAAGAAATGCCGGTACATGCTCGTCTGATAACTGAAGCTTGGTTTTTTGCTTCATGGCAGTAAACAGCTCCAGCCTTTCTTCTTCGGTATGAGGCGGGAATAAGGCTAAATGCTCTTCAGCACGGCCCTGTCGCTTTAAATCGATGGGCATCAAATCCGGGCGGGCGGTCATTAAAAACCACATAATACGCCCCCGGTTAGAGGTATCACTCATAAAGGTTGCAATCTGGGAAAACACCCGGCTGCTTACCCCGCTGTCTCCACTTGCGTTACGATCGCCCAGGTAGGCATCAGCCTCATCAATCATAACTGCAACAGGTGCCATGGCTTTCAGCAAAGAAAGGATCTTTTCCAGATTCCCTTCGGTCACCCCCTGCCATTGACTTCTGAAATTTTTCAGTTTTACCATGGGTATGCCTACTTCGCTGGCAAAGCAGGTTACGAGGAAGGTCTTTCCTGTACCCACCGGTCCGCACACCAGATATCCCATCGGCATAACATCTTGCCGACCGGCTTTCAGGGCATGAACAGCCTGTCTTAAATGGGTTTTCACCTGTTTATGGCCGGCTACATTATCCAGGTTAAAGGGTGTTTCTACAAACTCGAGTAACCCATAGGCCTCAGCTTCAATGAGCTCTTTTTTGTTTTCGGCCAGGCTTTCGAACGTGATGGTTTCTTTGTTTTCTCTCGCATTAGAGAGCACACTTCGGATGTTCACATAATTCAGTCCAGCCGTTTGCTGGGCAATAATCGCCGGCGTAACCGAGGATAACTCGTCAAAAGTGTCTTCTTTCGTCTCTTCCTGGATAAAGGCCAACCGATCCTGCTCGTCTGGTATGTTGATTTTGATCTCAGTGGTGTACGGATTTTGTACCAGGGTCTTATTGAGATCGGCCAGGTTTTCTGTGATCAGGGCTACCGTGAAATCGGAGGCCAGGAACATAGGATCGTGTGCCCAACGGGACAGATACACCAGCGATGTACGGTCTTCATTACCGGTAGATGCCGCATCACTCATGGGAATGATGGTTTCCGCATAATCAATGATAAGTGCGACACTTTTCTTCTGATCCAGTCGTAGTCGGAAGTACTGCTCCAGCAACGACATGACCCGAACCGGGTCCTTCGGCATTTTATTCGCGTAATCTGTTCCTACCAGACTATCCCGTCCCGACAGGGCCTGGTTAAAATCTTTCTGGGATTCTTTATCCCGGAAATAAATCCCCGACGCACGATCATAAAACACCACAAAATCGCGGGCACCAAAAAACTCATCAGATAAGAATGTTTTCAGGCGTACAAACTGAGTTTCTTTCTCCTCAGAAAGGGGAACCAGGTCGTGCACATTACCGTGCAACAAAAACGTATTGATGGTTCGGCTTAAATATTTTCGCGCAAATTCTTGCGACCATTTGGGATAGTGATCAAACATAATGCAACATAGTATGAGTTAAAGCACCTGACTCCGGAAACGATTTACCCGTCCAGCAGAATCAATTTTATCATCTCGATACGGGCTGGTGTGGCCTTGCTGATGATAAATTTTTTGCCCTCAAGTGTTAGTTCCTCATTAACCGAAGGAATACGACCTACCTGGTTAATAATATAGCCCGCTACGGTATCGTACTCAGAAGGTTCCGTATGCAGTTTAATCTCAGGATATCGTTCAGCGAGGTCTTCTATTTCCACGTTACCGCCTACCATGAACGTATTGGGAGCCAGGCGTTTCATCACATCCTCCTCCATATCGTGTTCGTCCTGAATATCACCCACTACTTCCTCGATCAAATCTTCGATCGTAACCATACCGGCTGTTCCTCCATACTCGTCGAGCACAATAGCTACCGAGGAATTGGATTCCCTGAATTCGGTCATCAGGTCTTTGGATTTTTTGGAAGAGGGCACCAGTTTTACGGGGCGTACAATCTCGTTCAGACTTTTGGGATGATGGAAAAAATCATGGGCATACACCACGCCAACCACATCATCAATACTCTCGCGGTATACCGGTAGCTTGGAATGACCGGATTTAATGAGCACGTCGCGTGCGTCTTCGATACTGGCCGAGCGTTCAACCGCATTGATATCAATACGGGGTATCATCGATTCTTTCACTCTCTTATTGGAGAGTTCGAGCACGTTATGCAAGATTTCCGAGTCTTCTTCATCAATATCTTCACTCCCCCCGCTTTCACGCAATTCCTTAAAGATCAATTCCACATCCTGCCGGCGAAAATACTGTTCCGCCTGTTCAGCATCGGGCTGAACCATCTTAATGATGACGTTCGAGGATGCATTCGAAATCACAATCAAAGGCCGAAGCAGAAAAAAGCAGAGCCGAAGCGGAATAGCGATAAAATTGATCATGATATCGGCCTGCGCTCTGAAAATAGCTTTGGGTACAATTTCTCCGAACAGCATGATGACCACAGATGCGATCAGCGTTTCGGTTAGCAGAATCGTAAAGGCACTGGGCGCATACCCCATCCATTGTTCGTGTAGCACGCTAATAGGCTCTACTAAAAAGATGGCCATTAAGGTGGCATAAATTACATTTACAATGTTATTACCCACCAGGGTTGTGGTTAAAAACGATTCCGGGTTTCGTACAAAAAACTCGATGGAATTGGCCAGCCAGCTTTGTTTTCGGGAAGTGACTTCCAGCTTCAGCCGATTGGCCGTAACAAAAGCAATCTCAGAACCTGAGAAAAAACCACTCAGAAAGATGGTGAGTATAATCAGAAGCCATTCGTTCATACGATGACTCTGTGTGCGCTGTTATTATATAGCGGCCTACCCGATGGAGGTTCGTCGTTCATTAACGGGCTATTAATTCCTATTTACCAACGAATTGAGGTTTTCGTTTTTCTATGAAAGCTTCAGTTCCTTCCTTAAAATCGTCGGTTCCGAACAATTCTCCAAAAGCATTTGCCTCTGCCTCAAACCCCTCTTCACCTCCGGCCGATTGTATGGCGTTAATAGCTGTTTTCACGGCTACCGGTCCCTGTTTCAAAACCTTACCAAGAAATGTGCGGGCATACTCTACTACATGATCCTCAGCCACCGCATTTACGAGACCAATGCGTTCTGCCTGGTCGGCTTTCACAAAATTACCTGAAATAACCAGTTCTATGGCTTTAGCCTGACCCACCAATTTGGGTAATCGCTGGGTGCCACCCCATCCGGGAATGAGACCAAGGCTCACTTCGGGTAATCCTAGTACCGCGTTTTGAGATGCAAAACGAAGATGACAAGCCATAGCAAGCTCGCAACCACCACCCAGTGCATATCCATTCACAGCTGCAACAACCGGGATTTCCATATCTTCTATTCGCTGGAACACCCGCTGGCCATTGGCCGATGTCTGGGTTGCTTCTTCCGCGCTTAACCCGCTTAATTGTTTGATATCAGCGCCGGCTACAAATGCTTTTTCTCCCGCACCGGTAATGATAAGTGCTTTAACGGAGTGGTCGTTACTGACGACATCCAATGCTGCATCCAGCTCATCAAATACCATCTTACTTAACGCATTCAGCGATGCCGGTCGATTAATGGTAAGGAGTGCGATTCCGCTTTCTTCCTGTTCAAACAGGAGGGTTTCAAATGTGTTGGGCATGCCCTTAATTTTTTACTCGTTTAGACGAACTCGTGGTGGTCTCATCCACGTCTGAAAGATCATCTAAAATAGAGTCGAAATCCAGTTCTTCTTCCCAACTTACGGTGTATTCCGGTAAAATATCCTGGTCCAGATCTTCGATCAGCTGTGAGGTCTCTTCCACTTCGGTCAGCAGGTTATCCAGCTGGAAGCCGATTTCTTCCGGATTGCTCATCGTCATCGATTGCTCATAAATATAGCGGATGGCATCTTCGATGGTTTCCAGGTGCGTTTCGCACACTAAATATTTTTCTTTGGCGATCTCAAACTTCTTAAGCCTTTTCTGCATAATGGCCACACGTCGGGCTTTGGTTCGCTTCAGCTTCTCGGAGTCGATGCTTTTAATTTCTTCAACCTGACGAATCACTTCCTCCTTCAGATTCTGCTCTAAAGTGGTATTGAGATATACTTCGTAGCGTTTAATTAAATCGAGCAGAGTAAGGTAATTGCCGAGCAGCTCGTCAATTTTGGCTTTTATATTGTCTAACAATCCCTGAGAGGAGTAGGGTAACTTCTCAAAGTTCTCGTTTACCAGTTTTGCGAGATGCTTAAGAACCAAAAACCGTTTCTGGCTTTTTGAATCCAGCGACTGGAACAACTCTTTCTCGTTATTCGCTGCATGTCGCTCTTTGATTTTTTTGAGCTCAATTTTTTTACGGAAGCGAGGCATTTTCGGGTATATGCCCAAATACATCAGTTCCAGACCAAAAATGGTCGTCAACAATACATTGGGTAAGTCTCCAAAACCGCTCAACATAAACGCACCTAATGTAGCCACAAGCAAAACCCCAAGGTTAATGGGATTCATGAAGGCTTCCCGCGTATAATTAATGTTTAGTTGATCAGTCATCCAAATAAGATTAGTTAGCTGTTTGCAGACGAATCGGATTCTTTTTTGGTGCCAATGGTTTTCTCAGCCCGAATCTCATCGGCATGTTTTTCAATTTCCGAGTAAAGCATACCCATTTCTGCCTTAACTTGTTGCAGGGTTTGTTTTGCCTTTGCTTTTCTAAGTTCTTCCTGCCGTTCTTCTTCGCGGACAGCCTCGCTGGTTGAAGAATCGGAGTCGTCAAGATCGTCCATGGCTAAATCGAGTTTAGCTTCGGTGAACGCCACTTTTTCGCGTACTTTGCCAAGAAAATCGTCCACAGAGTTCATAAGCTCATTGGCATCCATATTCTTAACCGCCTGGGCTATCCTGTTTTTCTGTTCGGCTTGTTTAAGACGTTGTTTCGCGTCTTTAATACGCCGATAGTGTTCTTTGTATTCTTCTTTTAGCCGGTCGCGATCTTGTTCACCTTGAGAAGCCATAATACCTCCTTTAATTGAGGTAAGGATTAGATTAGCTGTTCGTTATCAGCTTGATTTTTCCTTACTACCAATGGTTTTACCCTTTTCTTCTTCGGTTTCGGCAGGTTCATCAATACTGATAGAGCCCGAGGTCTGATTCATTTCCATCTTGAATTGATTCACCAATTCCTGGGCACGAATCTTCTCTGCGTTTACTTCAATTTCCATGCTTTCCGTATCGATACTGTCTAAGGCTATTTCCATTCGGGCCTCATTCATCGCGGTTTGTTCATTCAGCCGGGTAATCATTTCATCGTGGGTCTGGTCCATGCCTCCCACTTCAAAGGATTCGAGGGTATCCGCAATTTTGGACTGCCATTCGGCTCGTTCGCTCGCACGTAACGCTTCTTTGGCTTCCTGTATCTTTCGGTCTTTCTCCCGCATAAACACTTTTTTCACCTTAAGTGCTTTCTCGTACGCCGCTTCAGCAAACTTCAACTGATCACGGGAGTGCGCCAGTGTTTCCTTAGCCTTTTCCAGTTTAAGTGCATATTCCTGTGCAATATCGTCGCGATTAGCCTGAATTGCAGATTTAACCTTTGAAGTGAGTTCCGTAATTGCTTTTTCGTTTCGGGCTACTTCTTTTTGTAGCATGAGCATATTCGCCTTTACCGTGGCAATATTTTCATTCATCTGCGGGATCTGGTCATTCAGATCGCGGATATTTTGCTCAAGAATTAGCTTGGGGTCTTCCATGGAACTTACCAAGCCGCCAAACAATGATTTTATGGCCCTTATAAATCGTTTAAACATGATATGAGTAATTGGTTAATGCCCTTTGTTTGTACAATAAATTAGTGGATTAGAACCAGAAAGCAACGGTTAAAGCTGAAAAGGCTGCATTCCGTGTTTATCTATTCTATGCGTTACCTGCTTTTCGGCTTCTGGTTGGTCGTCCGAGATGGAGAGTGCGTGGTACAACTGTTCCGTTACACTCTCAATCACGCTGATCTTGTTCGTATACGCTGTCAAAATTGTTTCACCTTTAGCTACCGCATCACCAACTTTCTTATTTAGCACAATTCCGGCCGCAGGATCGATCTGATCCGTCAGTACTTTACGGCCTGCTCCCAGCTCGATAGCTGCTATTCCCATCTCAAAAGCTTCCATACCGGAGATGAACCCATCCCGGTCGCTTTTTAACTCAAATTCAAACTGAGCAGCCGGATAATTATCGGGATATGTGATCATATCCACATCCCCACCTTGTTCTGCAACAATATCGATCCATTTTTGAAACGCAGCCCCCGATTGAACCTGCTGCTTACTTATTGCTACGCCCTCTTCAACCGAACCGGCCTTTTCTCCCAGGTAAATCATCGTGCCGGCCAGCAAATGACTGAGTTGATTCACATCTTCTGGTCCGCTTCCGGTCAATACTTCTATACTCTCCTTTACTTCCAGCCAGTTTCCAATGGTGTTACCCAGAGGTTGGTTCATGGCTGTAAGATAGGCTATCGTTTCCTTACCAAATCGGGTACCAATGCCGACCAGTGCCTGTGCAAGCTGCTGAGCTTCTTCCACCGTTTTCATAAAAGCTCCTTTTCCCACTTTCACATCGAGCACGAGTGCATCGATGCCTTCGGCCAGTTTCTTACTCATAATACTCCCGGCTATCAGCGGGATGGACTCTACCGTAGCCGTAACATCCCGAAGGGCATACAGTCGTTTATCGGCGGGGGCAATCTCTTCGGTCTGGCCGGCCAGTACCAGTTTATGGCGTTCTATGATGGAAATATATCGCGTTAGATCCATATCGGTTCGGAACCCGGGTATGGATTCCAGCTTATCCAGGGTACCTCCGGTATGCCCCAGTCCCCGACCGGAAATCATGGGAACCGGTACTCCGGCACTTGCTACAATAGGAGCCAGGATCAAAGAAAGTTTATCCCCTACCCCCCCGGTGGAATGTTTGTCCACTTTAACACCGGGTATGTGATTCAGATCTACCACTTTGCCCGAATGGAGCATGCTATCAGTAATAGCGGTGGATTCTTCAACAGAAAATCCGCGAATAAAACCGGCCATCAACCACGCACTCATTTGGTATTCGGGGACGCGATCTGCGGTAAATTCATCAACCAGAAAATGAATTTCATCACTGGTTAATACAATTCCGTCTCTTTTTTTGCGGATTAGAGATACTATGTTGAACTTTTGAGCCACCATTTAAAGTAATAATTCGAGCAGAAAATCCCTTCATTGATTAACGTTCTCGCAGATCGACATTTATACCAGCTTTCCTCTTTCCTACCGGATACCGCAGAGATTCAATGGTTTGATTCGCTGAAGGGCATCCCGGACGTAAACCGTGACATTCATGCCCTGCTGGTGCGTACGGTAACTCCTGTTAATGCCCGTACCTTTGGCGAATTACCCGCATCCCTTACTTTTGTGGGAACAGGATCTGCTGGTAGCGATCATATTGACCATGCGTACCTTGAACAACAGAAGATAACGGTAGCAGATGCCAAGGGCTGTAACGCGAATGCCGTTGCCGAGTATGTAATCACGGCTATCCTGCTGTGGAAGGAAGCACAATCTCTTGATCAGATTGGAACCGTTGGGGTAGTCGGCGCGGGGCACACCGGTTCTGCCGTCATACGGTTGCTACAAAAACTCGGGATCGAATATGCAATCTATGATCCTTTCCTGGGATGTGGTTCACCGGAAGAAGTATTGGCCTGTCCGGTTCTTACTTTTCATACTCCGCTAACCAAAGACGGACCCTATCCAACCGTTCACTGGCTGAATGAAGAAAAAATGGCCACCTCAACCTTCGAATTGGTCATTAATGCTGCCCGTGGCGGCGTGATCGATGAAGACGCTCTGCAAAAAGCACAACAAGCAGGAAGCGTAAAACAGGTTGTTCTGGATGTGTGGGAGGGTGAACCCGATTTCAATCCCGGGCTCGCACATTCTGCTTTTATCGCCACACCACACATTGCGGGGTACTCTGAACAGGCAAAGCTTAATGCCTCCCGGATCATTTGCGCGAAGTTAAGTCAGCATTTTGGGTTAAACGAATATCCCCCGGAGCAAGCTTATGAACGAAAACGCATGCAGTTAACGCCCCCGTTTCATTCGTTGCGCGAACAGTTGAGCCAACTGCATCCCATGCTGGCATACGATATACAGTTAAGACGCATAGCAAACCAACCGGAGAAAGCACGGTTGTTTACTTCCTTGCGGGTAGAACATCCCTACCGATGGGAGTATGAGTACCTGGATGTTGACCGGAATGGGGCGATCCAAACAGGCAGCGCGTTAGATGTTCTCCTTGGGAAAGAATAGGGCGTTGGCATTGGCTGTCGTGCGGGTGATGACTTCTTCACGTGAGCATTCGAATATATCGGCCAGTTTCTGAGCCACTAACCCAACGTAAGCCGGCTCATTTCGTTTTCCCCGATATGGAGTTGGGGTGAGGTAGGGTGCATCGGTTTCCAGCACCATATATTCCATAGGTAGTTGGGCTACGGTGCGATCAACCCCTCCGTTTTTGAATGTAATCACGCCTCCGATTCCCAGTAACAACCCCAGGTCAATCGCTTTTTTTCCCTCTTCCAGGGTACCATTAAAACAATGCCAGATACCCGTCAGAGAACCATCCTGCTGTTCTTCCACTGTAGCTAACAGATCAGATGTGCTTTCCCTGTTATGCAGTATAATGGGTTTGGCCACCTGTTTTGCAACGTTTAGGTGGACATTCAGACTCTGCTTTTGACATTCTTTATGTTCGGTACTCCAGTAATAATCGAGTCCGGTTTCGCCCACACCCACAATGTCATCGGACTGGCAGAAACGTAATAAGGTTTCTTCTAAATCAGGAAACGGCGCTTTTACATCAACAGGATGCAAACCGGCCATGTTATGAAACTGAATGGATGAATGATGAACCGCCTGCATTTCATCCAGAGACGAAAAGTCGATGGCCGGCATAAAGATATCGGTTACCCCAGCTGCATGCGCTCTATCCAGGACATCGACCCGGTCGTCTTGAAATTGATCCAGGTAAATGTGGCAGTGTGTGTCAATCATTGATGTGGGTCCATTTTAAATAATCGTAAATAAGGTATACCTAATATGACATTTGACTAACCTGAAAATACCTTCAAAGGTAGTCCTTTTCGACCAAACGTTTACCCTATGACCACACCACAAACACCTTCTGAATTTGAACGCATCCATACTTCTGTATTTAACTCAGCGCGGGAAGCATCCGAGTATGTAGCCAATCAAATTGCAGATCTTATCCGTAAAAACAACTCTACTCAAACACCTACGGTATTGGGGTTGGCAACGGGTTCCACTCCGGTTCAGGTGTATAATCATCTTATAGAACATCATAAAAAGGGCCTCAGTTTTGAACATGTGGTTACCTTTAACCTCGATGAATATTTCCCAATGGAGCCGGAGGCACTGCAAAGCTATGTCCGGTTTATGCATGAACATTTGTTCAATCACATCGATATACATCCTGATCATATTTTTATTCCGGATGGAACCCTTTCAAGGGCAGATGTACATACGTACTGCGACATCTATGAAGAGAAGATTCAGGCGTTTGGAGGGCTGGATATTCAGATTCTTGGGATAGGCCGAACAGGTCATATCGGGTTTAATGAACCAGGCTCATCGATCAACTCAAAAACCAGGCTTATCGCCCTCGATCAGCTTACGATCCTGGATGCGGCAAGCAGCTTTTTTGGTACCGAAAACGTTCCAAAACGTGCCATAACTATGGGCGTTGGTACCATCATGAAGGCAAAAAAAATATACATGATGGCCTGGGGAGAGGCCAAAGCCCCCATCATTAAACAAGCAGTAGAGGGTGAAGTAACCTCCCAGATACCCGCTACGTTTTTGCAACAACACCCCAATGCTGAGGTGGTCGTCGATAAAGCCTCTGCCGCCGAACTAACCCGTGAAAAAACGCCCTGGCTTTTGGGGCCGGTGGTATGGAGTGAAACACTGATTCAGAAAGCCGTGGTATGGCTGAGCCTAACCCTGGAAAAACCCATTCTTAAACTACGGGATGAGGATTATAGTGAACATGGCATGAACGACATTCTTACCGATTTTGGAGATGCTTACGATACCAACATCAAGGTCTTTAACCAGATTCAGCGCACCATTACAGGCTGGCCGGGAGGTAAACCGAATGCCGACGACACCAGCAGACCCGAACGTAAATCTCCATTCCCAAAACGGGTTCTCCTGTTCAGCCCCCACCCCGATGATGATGTAATCTCGATGGGTGGCACGTTCATCCGGTTGGTAGATCACGGACACGACGTTCATGTGGCGTACCAGACATCGGGTAATATTGCCGTTTATGATGATGACGCTGTTCGGTTTGCCGACTTTGTAACCGATTACCAGGAAGCGTTTAACGGGGGGGATTCTATGCTTACCTCTCTGTTTAATGACGTACGTTCCTTTCTGAATAACAAAAATCCGGGTGAGGTTGATTCAGCTGAGGTAAAAACCATCAAAGCATTAATTCGTCGAGGAGAGGCAAAGGCCGCTTGTCGGTATGTTGGGGTAAAGGATGACAATATTCATTTTCTCGATCTCCCCTTTTATGAGACGGGCAAAGTAAAAAAGAAACCCATAGGTCCGGAAGATGTTGAGATCGTAAAAGATCTTATCCGGAAGGTACAACCGCATCAGATTTATGCCGCTGGGGATTTATCCGATCCCCACGGCACCCACCGGGTATGCCTGGACGCTATCTTTGCTGCCTGCAGGGAACTGAAAACGGAAGATTTTATGGCCGATTGCTGGATCTGGTTATACCGGGGTGCCTGGCAGGAATGGAGTATCGACGAAATTGAAATGGCCGTGCCTATCAGTCCGGAAGAAGCGGACCGAAAACGAAGGGCGATCTTTAAGCATCAGTCCCAAAAAGACCGGCCGCTTTTCCCGGGTACAGATAAACGCGAATTCTGGCAACGGGCAGACGACCGTACCCGAAGTACCGCGATGCTGTATGATCAGTTAGGTCTTGCTGAGTATGAAGCCATGGAGGCTTTTGTGCGCTGGAAAGGCATAGACAGTGATGAACAATACGCTTAGACAGGTTTCATCAAGCACCATAAACTCATTACCTTTGGGCAACTAACGCTCTGCTCTTGAATACAGAAAAAAATCCATGGTCATGGATTCCTTCGCTTTACTACACCCAGGGGTTACCCTACATCATGGTGGTATCCGTAAGTGTGATCATGTACAAAAATCTGGGGGTTTCTAACTCAGAAATCGGTCTTTACACCAGTTTGTTTTATTTACCGTGGATGCTCAAACCGATCTGGAGCCCTCTCATCGATCTGGTGCGTACCAAACGATGGTGGACGTTCGGTACACAGGGTTTTATGGGTATCGGCTTCCTCGCTATGGCCTTGGCCCTGCAATTACCCGATTATTTTCTGTTCAGCGTAACCTTGTTCTGGATCATTGCTTTTTCATCATCCACCCATGACATTGCTGCGGACGGGTTTTATATGCTGGCCTTAGACGAAAACCTTCAGGCATTTTTTGTGGGTATTCGCTCCACTTTTTACCGGATTGCCATGATCAGTGGGGAGGGATTGTTTGTGGTCGTAGCCGGTTTACTCGTGTCTCAGTATAGCGTATCGTACCACCAGGCCTGGACGGGAGTATATCTCATCCTAGGCGTTATCATGATAAGCATGAGCATCTATCATAAGGTTGTCTTACCCCTTCCTTCGGGCGACCGGCCGGCAAAAGATGAAGGAGAATCTCCTATCTCGGCGACATTACGCGTGTTCAAAGCATTTTTGAAAAAGGATCAATTCTGGGTGATGCTTCTTTTTGTTCTCAGCTACCGGTTGGGTGAAGGACAACTGGTAAAGATGGCGCCCGCCTTTTTACTCGACCCGATCGAAGCCGGAGGACTGGCACTCACAAACACAGAATTGGGTCTTATAAACGGAATAGTTGGACTGATCGCCCTTTCGTTGGGTGGAATATTTGGAGGTGTTGTAGTCTCCAGACATGGGTTAAAACCCTGGGTTTGGCCTATGATTTTAGCCATTAACCTACCCAATGCTGCCTATGCAGCATTGGCCTACTTCCAACCCGACTCTTTTGTGTACATCAGCTCTGTGATATGGATCGAGAAGTTTTGCTATGGATTCGGGTTTGCGGCATTTCTTATGTACCTGATTTATATATCTCAGGGTCCGTATCAAACCGCGCACTACGCCTTTGCTACCGCTTTTATGGCCGCAGGTATGTTTATCCCCGGCCTGATAAGTGGATACATGCAAGAATGGCTGGGTTACACCGGTTTCTTCCTGTGGGTGGTACTATCTGCCATTCCCATACTCATCATCACACCCTTTGTGAAAATAGAAGCAGGATTTGGGAAAAAGGCCGGACCTACTTGATTGCGAAGTGGATATCGGTAATCAGGTCGTTCGGTTCCACCTCATTCGGATTGTTGATGTATTCTTCAAAGGGATGAATCCCTTTTACCGCTTTGAATTCCTTTTGCTGCTTCATGTTCATCAGCGTACTCCATGCATTCCCCAAATGCTGATATGGCCCGATATGACGCACCGTGTATACCTTGGTGGAAGGTATGTTTCCAACAAACAACCCTGCCGATAAACCCGATGGTGCCTCGGTAACCGCAACACAACTGGTGTACGTTGCCGTTTTCTTTTTCATATTCCAATCGTGGTAAATCGAGAACGTCTTTCCCCCGTGAAGAGCCTCATGTTCTTTCATAAACGACTCGAGGGCTTTAAAGTCGGCCGACATACGCTCGCCCAGATCTTTAAGCGGGCAGGTCGTTTTTATCCCAACGTAGATCACCCCGTCAAACTGCGATTCTCCTCTGAAATCAAGCTTGGAATGAATTTCTCCGTCTTCCATGAAATCCTGGAGCAGATTCAACCCTCTTTCATAATCCATGCCCACATATCCTTCCATCATGGTTTTCATCCAAAACATGAAGAAAGGCAGGCTGCTGTCCATAGACCATGTAACGGTCGTCTCTTTTCCTGAAGAGGATAAATAGAAATCAACTTTGGCGTGGGACTTCCAGGGTTTCAGGAAATTCAGATCATAGGATATGGATTCATTTTCTTTGCTATCCAACAGTTGCATGTTCCCCTCACCTACACGATTACCCTTCCAGTCGTAATAATGGGCATCGTCTGATACATTTACCTCAACACCGGGCTCCATGATGAGCCAGGGCGACCATTTTACCCAATCATTGAAATCCGTAAGCGATTGATAAACCTTTTCAACAGGGGCTTGAATCGTTTTTGAACGTTCGATATGAATCTTAGGCATTGGGCTGGAATTAGTTAGCTGATCCCTAAAAGAAAAGAAACATGGCTAAAAAACCAAACCACCAACCCCTAATTATACCCGTTCTTTTCCCGGATATACTGTTCAAGTGCTTTAACAATCCTCCGGCTTACCTTAGCTTGAAAAGCTGCATCCGACAACAATATTTCCTCTTCAGGGTTCGACATAAACGCGGTTTCCAAAAGTACATTGGGTACCTCGGTCATCCCATTCAGCGTAAAGTTAAAACTGCCCGTTATCCCGTATGGAGGTAAATCCAGTTCCAGCATGTGGCTATATAATACTTCGGCCAAGGGCTTAAACGCTTCATGTTTAAAGAACACACCCGTCCCTTTGGTTGTGATGGGGTTACTGGCCAATCCTGCCGAGTTAGCATGTATAGACAACATAAGCTGGCTGTTAAACCCGGTGATGAGTTGCTCCCGCTCACGCATGGTAAGGGTAGTATCGCGTGTGCGTGTTAACAGGACATTAGCCCCCCTTTTTTCCAGTTCCAGCCGGAGGCTTTTTGCCAGCTGGAGGTTGATCTCCTTTTCCGTTAACCCCGTAGAACCCAGTGCACCTTTATTCTCTCCTCCATGCCCGACATCCAGTGCAATACGCACCCCTTTTAACGGTCTCTTTTTGGAGGACAAAACAGGAGGTCTGTTCACTCTGATCTCCAGTTTGTTGCTTTTGGTATACGCAACGTCATACCCCCAGTGGACTTTTTGATTCAGGTGAATACGAAGGCGGATATGCTGATCGGCCACCTGTTCCCATTCTACCTTTTTAATGCCCCTTGCCGATTTCCGGAGGGCGTTCCAGTTGATATTAGATGTGGCTCCCCACAGATCGATCACAATCTGGTTTGGATCAATAACCTGACGGGATGTGTAGGGAATCCGTTCATTCAGCTGCAGAGAAACGACATCGATCGTTTTTCTTCCAAAAGCAATAATGTTTTCTACTTGTGCATGAACCGGGCTCACTCCCTGGGGAAGTAGCTGCACCTGATTAGCGGGAATCCATGCCGATCGGTCTCCGGATAACTTCACGTTATAGGTGTTATTCTTTTGGCCTACGATGTTTAACCGCACACCGGCATGCAGACTTCCATAACGAGCTCCACCCAAACGGTCTTGTCCCATCCCAATATTCAGATAGGCCCGGTCCGAAATCACTTCCCCAACCCTGGGAAGGCCGTTTAGCCGGACCTTCACGTCCATTTCGCGTTCCTCATAACGAAGCCACCCTTTATCCATACTCACAATCAAAGGCGCCCAGTCCATAAATTCGGATTCATCCACGATCCAGTTCGCTGCATACACCCCCACTTTTCCATCGGCATGCTCTGGCGGCAGCTCCGTCATTGGATATCGTGTCCGGTCTCCTTTAAACTGGAAAAACACATCCTCACCAGAACTACCCTGAAACTGAACCCGTAATGGATCCCCTTTTTTAAGCCAGATATCGTTTTTTGGTATCTGTTCCCGGTTGGTAATGATTTGAGATTGAGCAGGGATGGGTTCAGGATCTGTCGGGCGCAGTATAGTGAAGATCTGTTCAGCCGTTGAATCTCCCATCATGGCCAGAACATGGATGCGGGCATCACCTTCTTCCAGTTCAACCCTTGTTGCAAATGCCCCGTTAGGATAAACAAAAACATCCTCACCGTTTACCGACACCTCAGCCTCGGGAAGGGTCGACCCGTTGATCCGTATCCGTTTTCCGGAATAGACTAGCGTATCCTCTTCCGGTATCACTACCTGAACAAAAAGACGATCAGCCGATTGTGCGTACAACAGGTTGGAAAACCCATCAACAATTATTAGAAAAAGAACGCATGCCAACAATCGCTTCATCGATACAGGTAATACAGGTTAGATCGTGTCTTGAATTCATCGATGTCTTTATCGAGGTAAAACCGAATATCGTCCACCAGGTATCGTTGTTGAAACCGTTTTCTGATTTGGTCGGTGCCGGTCACCAAATCGAAAAAACGAATCCGATTGTCTTTTGCCAATTCAAACACATCGACTTCCGGATACAACTGGTGATGGACCTGCATGAAGTAAAACTGAATATCCATCAGGTTAACCACATCATAATCAGTAATATGAATCTGAACCCCTTCTAACACCTCTCCCTTATTTCGGCCGTAATACGGGCGATAGGTAACCGGCCGGAAGGTGACTCCAGGTAACCCCAGACGATACATGGCCGTGGCCACTTCCTGGGCATCGGCCCATTCTGATCCCATGACCTGAAACGGCAACGTGTATCCCACTCCTTCCGATAAAACCCCTAATTCTCCCATGATACCTGTTGCACCGTACACATAGGCCGAATAGGTGTGAGGAATATGAGGCGATGTGGGCACCCATGGCAGTCCGGTTTCCCCGAATCGCATACTTCGATTCCATCCCTCCATGGGTATCACCGTAAGATGGGCTTTGCCCTCGCCGTCCATCCAGCCTTCTCCATTGATCATTTGCGCCAACTCTCCCACGGTAAGACCATGGATATACGGTATGGGTAGCTGGCTTACAAACGAGAAATATCCTTCTTCCACAATATTACCCGCTACCTTTTCACCTCCCAAAGGATTCGGACGGTCCAGTACCATCAGTTCAATCCCTTGTTCCGCGGCGGCTTCAATAGCCAAAGCCAATGTGCTGATGTACGTGTAGGAACGGGAACCGATATCCTGAATATCATATACTAATACATCGACCTGATTGAGCATTTCAGGGGTGGGCTTCTTCGTTTTACCGTACAGCGAAAACACCGGCAGGGAGGTTTTTTCGTCGATATTTGTCTCTATTTCGTCTCCGGCATAGACATCACCACGAACACCGTGTTCGGGGCCGTACAAGGCAACCAACTGCACATTGGGAGCCCGGTATAAAATATCGATTGTGGATACCAAATCACGGTCCACACCGGTCGCGTTGGTTATTAAGCCCACACGTTTTCCTTCCAGAGCAGTAAATGCCTGTTCTCTGAGTACCTCAATACCTGTTTTAACCACAGTCTCTGAAGGCTGTGCCTGAGCACAGGCTCCAAAAAAGCCAACGCAAAAGAGTACCGTAAACAGATGAGAACGTAACCCGCCCCACTTTTTTATCATCGTATTCTGATAAAGATGAATTACTTTTGATAAAGTATACCATTTTAGAACTCCTTATTCGAAAGGAGTTCCGTAAAAATCAGAGAAAAAAAGCTATGACTTCCATTGCCCAAATGACGCTGACCGACAAAATCGGACAGCTTTTTTTAATGGGATTCGACGGGATTGATGAAGCAACCACCACCACGTTTTGCGAACAGCTTTCCAGGTACTGTCCCTGTGGAGTTATTCTTTTTGATTATGATGTAGCTCATCAAAAACCAGGGCGAAACATCCAATCGCCGGATCAACTGCGCAGTTTGATTTCCATGCTCCAATCAAAGGCATCTGTTCCCCTGCTTGTTGGTATTGATCAGGAAGGCGGTGCGGTGCAGCGCCTGCGTACCGGTCAGGGTTTTTTGGAATCGAAATCGCACCAGGAACTGGGTTTGATGAACGATCCGGAACGTACCGGGCAAGAAATACAAGCGTTGGTTCATCAGTTAAAAGAACTGGGTATTACGCTTAATTTTGCACCCGTGGTCGATATCGCACCGCTAAATAAAGCTTCCATGATCGGAGCCCGAGGCCGGTCATTTGGTTCCGACGCTCAGCATGTTTCTGACCATGCTGTGGCTTATTCGAGGGCCCACCTTGAAGGAGGGGTTATCCCTTGTGCCAAACACTTTCCGGGGCACGGAAGCTCTGCTGACGACAGCCATCTGGGGTTCGTAGACGTTTCCAATACCTGGCATCCGGATGAGTTACAGCCCTACCGATCGCTGATCGAAGCGAATCTGTGCCCGATGATTATGAGCGCACACATCTTTCTTTCCCGGTATGATAAACAGCTTCCAGCCACCTTATCTCAATCCATACTGCGCGGTCTGCTTCGAAAGGAACTGAACTTTGAAGGGGTCATCATTTCCGACGATATACAAATGAAGGCTATCTCCGATCATTTCAGTCTGAAAGAAACCATTGAGTTAGGCCTCATAGCCGGTTTGGATCTTTTTTGTGTGGGAAACAACTTGTCGTCCGAACATATATCTCTGCAAGCGTGTGTGGAGCGAACCCATGAATTGGTGGCCGATGGAGCCATCACCGAACAACGCATTGATGAATCGGTGCATCGTATTCTGTCGCTGAAGCATCAGGTCGGATTAGTCTGATGATATTGAAACAGAGCATAAACGGGATTATGAAGCACGCTTTCAACGTCAAATCCATGTTCAGCTAACAACGGAATAAGAATATCCTGAAAGTGGGTAGCTACTCCGCCTACCAATCCAACCGTTTTTACATCAGTCTTCAGAGGAAGAAACTGGGTATGTATCAGTTCTTGAAAAGCATCTGTAATCAGCCGATTAATAGGTTCTTCTTCCTGATGTTTTTTCAAAAAAGGCACATACGATGCCAGATAACGATTTGGACCCGGTTCCTGATATACTGCATTCAGCACCTCAGAACGGGATAACGCGAACTGTTCCTCAATAAGCAGGTTTAAAGCTGATGGAAACTGGCCGTAGAAATACCCTTTTATAAATCGCCTCCCTAAATCCGCACCACTTCCTTCATCGCCCAGTGCAAATCCTAAGGGAGGAATATGCTGCTCCATTTCACGGCCATCAAAACGGGCAACATGTGTTCCGGTACCCAAGATAGCCACCATTCCTTTTCTTGTTCCGAGGGTGGCCCGGGCCGCCCCTAACAAATCACTGTAAAACCAACACTCAGGAACGCCCTCTGCCTGGAAAAAGTCGCGCAGTGGCTTTGAGTCCGAATCCGTAACCAGACCGGCTCCATAAAAATGAAGTTGTTGAATGGATGTACCCTGAAGAGCGTGCATAACCTGCTTCAATACCAGGAGGCGTTCGTTTTGATCGATATGTAGGGGATGTAACCCTGCCGTGGTGAGCTCGCCTATACTTCCATCCTTTTTCTGCCATATCCAGGAAGTAGTACTCCCTCCGCTATCGGCAACCAGTATACTCATCGCTTTTTCAGCATGATAGCCGTTGAGATCGGGCGTTCATTAGTCACACTTGCCGGCTTATTCATCACTTTGTTGTTTACCCATAAGGTAGACGATCCGCCGCCATCAAGATTGAGAGCATCTGTCATATTTAGCTGATGGCAAAGCCGGGCCAGCTCCGCGAGCGATAGTCCTATGCTTTCCTTGCTTCTTCCATCCACAATGAGAAAGAACACCTTGTTCTTCCGGGTGTTCACTCCTACTACCGTTCGTGGATGTCGCTGGTCTCCATGGGGAACAATCGTCCCGTTTTTAACCAGCATCACATTCCCTCCCAGTACCGAATGTGCATCCCGGATACCTCTCGAAAACTGGTGATGTACGGTAATCGTATCTCCCCAGGTCACCTGCCTCAATCGTTCCGAGGGTTTGCCATGAGCAGATAGCATCATTAATCCTGGAGGAATAGGGTTATTACCCCTGAACATCCACTTCCGCTCTACAACGGCCTTCATCCCACCCTGGAGATGATTTTCCTGAACAGGACGGAGTCCCAGTTCAACTCCATATTTGTTTGTGCCCGTTGAATCCCTGAAAAAAGCATTATAGACGACGAGCTCGTTTTCATTGCGTGTGGTATTCACCCCATGAATCGGAACCTGCTCGTTCTGCCATTCAACAAAGCCTGTATACCCGGTTTCTTCAATGGCCACCACAGGATCTCCTATGACCAGACTGGGACCAACATCCGTTTTTGCGAGAACCACATGTTTATTGATCATCACGTCGTGAACAGGAATGCCTTTTTCTTTGAAAAACCCGCCGTTTATAGCCACTATAGCATCAGACTGAGTATCCATCAGATCGCTGAGGGTGGCTAATCCAATTTGTTTCTGTCCTGCTTTAACAACCTCAACAGCGTATGCTTCGGAATGGTAGGATGCAGTAACAAGATAGGCGTGGGTGGGAAAATCAGGTAAGAACAGATGCTGTACTTCAAGCTCATGATCGGCAAAAAAAGAGGAAACCACCTGATACCTAACCTGGCTCCGGACCTGAACAGGGAGTATACATTGAAAAACACCCCAGAAAACTAGTACTCTTAGTGTAAGAATTGTGGTCAACTGCATAGATTCCATCACAAATCACTAAAGTATACTACTTAAAGGTCTTAAAAAGCGGGTTTTTTTATATGCCATCTATCACATACCAAAGCTACCTCAACATCGACAAGCTATTAACCCTGCAACAGCTGCAATCTTCACCCGAAGAACACGACGAAACACTGTTTATCATTATCCATCAAACCTACGAGTTATGGTTTAAGCAAATCCTGCACGAGTTGAACAAGTTGATGGCGGATTTATCGGCTGAACATACCTGGGGTGCAGCAAAAACCATGCGTCGTGTGCTCACCATTTTAAAAACCTGTGTTTCCCAGATTGATATTCTGGAAACGATGACCCCGTTGGAGTTTAACAGTTTTCGTGCCTTTCTGGGGCAGTCCAGTGGGTTCCAATCCTACCAGTTCAGAGAGCTTGAAATCAGGTGCGGTCTGCGCCATCCGCATCTTATGGTGGCCTACCAGAACGAACCTTCGATACAAGCCCACCTTGAACAGTGCATGACCGAGCCCACCTTATGGGAAAGCTTTTGTGCATACCTGGCTAAGAAAGGAACCCGGATTGCGTGTGAACGGACAACAGAACAACCCTTCCTGTTCACTCCCTCACTGGAAAACCAACAAAAACTGATTGAGGTGATGCGATCAGAGCCGGAGTCGGCCATGCTTGCTGAGTTATTCATCGACTTTGACGAAGGATTGCAGGAATGGAGATACCGGCATGTAAAAATGGTGCAGCGTACCATTGGCACTAAAAAAGGAACCGGAGGCTCAGATGGCGCCGGATATCTGATGCGAACGATCAATCAACCCATTTTCCCGGATTTATGGGAAATGCGCACGCTTTTTTAATGATTTAAGTTAGCTCACCTAACCCGACCACTTTTCATAACCCCTTGTTGCATATCTCATGTCAGACATTAATCAATTAGCTCAGAAGCTTATCCCCCATTATTCTCATTTTAAGGTGTCGGAACGCCTGCTTTTTACCGGGCATTCTCATCAGGCCTGGCCGGATGTGGCTCTGGAGGGACAAGCCGAATACTATCATGCTTCTGCTGAACTGGTGGATAAAAAATGGGGGCTCGCTGAAGAAAAAACGGAACAACTGCGTGGTTATCTGCGACGATTTTATGACGACCCGGAAGGAATGTATTGCCGTGAGGAAAGCACCCATGTTTTATTTGTGAGCTGGCTATCCAGCCTGGATTTAAGAAATAAACCCAAAATCATTTCTACAGACCGGGAATTTCATTCCCTCTATCGTCAGCTCCATCGCCTGGAAGAAGAAGGGCTGGAAGTAGTATACGTTCCCACCACCCCAGACGAGACGTTTGCTGAACGTATGGTGAGCGAAATGGATGAAACGACAAGTGCGGTCATGCTATCGAGGGTGTACTTCGAGAGCAGCTTAATCAATCCGCACCTTACTCAAATTGCCCGGGAGGCCAGGGCTCGTAATATTCCGGTATTGATTGATGATTATCATGGTACCAATGTGGTTCCGCTATCGATCCGCGAAGCCGATCTGGAAGATTGTTTTCTGCTAATCGGAGGATATAAATACCTGCAGTGGGGAGAGGCCAATTGTTTTTTACGATTTCCCAGATCCTGTACGTACCGTCCTGCAATTACCGGCTGGTTTGCCGCATTCAGTGCTCTGGAGCACCCCAGAAGTGATGCTCCGGTCACCTACGACGACTCCGATCAACGGTTTGCCAGTGGCACCTACGATCCATCTTCTCAATTCAGAGCAGCCAAAGTGGTGGAATTTTTTGATGAGCAGGGACTGAATCCGCAGGTGCTCCGCAAACAATACCTTGCCCAGGTAGGGTTATTGCGCGAACAGTTTCTCTTGTACGACTTCAACCCCGAGGTGATACGCCTCACCCATCAGCAGTCCTTAGAGCAAAACGGCGGGTTTTTATCCCTGACTTCACCTCATGCACGTGAAATACGAGCCCATCTTCTGGATAAAGATGTATTTACAGATGCACGCGATCAGATTCTCCGGTTTGGTCCTGCGCCCTATATTACAGAAAGCCAGATAGAAGAAGCCATGGAAGAGCTGAATCATACCATTAAGAGCCTGTCCTATTGAAATCACTAGTTATCATCCTGCTTATTCTCTGTACGACTCCGTTAGCCTGGGGGCAATCTCAACGTGTACAGGGCACCGTGATTGACGAGGAAACGGGAGAACCCATTATCGGGGCACAGATCTTTTACACAGGCACCACCATTGGGACCATAAGTACAGAGAACGGAGTGTTTTACCTCCCTACGCCGCCTTCAAACACTGCCGAACTCTCCATTCAATTTCTGGGGTATGCTTCTAAGACTATAACCATTAAGAAAAACCGTACGTATCGGGATTTGGTTATTGAGCTCACTCCCATCGTGCTCGAACTGGACGAAATCACCGTAAAACCAGACACAGATACCTGGCTGTATAACGTGTCTCAGTTCAAGCAGAGTTTTCTGGGAATCGGACCATTCTCTAAGGGAACGCGTATTCTGAATGAAGAGGTACTGATTTTCAATTTCGATGCCGATACAAGAGTACTAACAGCGCGTGCACTCGACAAACTTCGCATAGAAAACAAAGAATTAGGATACGATATCGACTTTTACCTGGACCATTTTGAGATAGATTATGCAAACAGAACCACCATCTATCTCGGACGTCCCTTTTTTAAAGAACGGAATTCAAAACGTAGCCGGACCAGGAAAAAGTGGGAAACGAATAGAGAAACGGCCTATAAAGGATCATTCCTGCAATTCACCAGAGCTATGATGCAAGACAGCCTGGAAACCTGTGGGTTTACGGTGTATGGCGAACAAAGAGAGGAAAATGCCACGTACGTGTCTAAAGACCCGATTGATGTATCCCAGGTCTTTGGTCAACACGATAACGAAAGCTATTATTTGAGTTTTATCAACTTATTGAACGTGGATTATAAATACGAAAAGGAAGATCCGCGATATTTGATATACAGCAACAGGATGCCGTCTGGAAGCATAAAAAAACGATCGTTACGTAATCAGAACTCATCACTGGCTTTAAGGGGAGACAGTTTATTTGTAGATGCCTACTCCGGACTGGTTATAAACCCTGAAATCATTTTGTTTGATGGATACTGGGGGTTCGAAAAGCTTTCTGATATGCTGCCCCTGGATTACAAACTATCTGAATTTCTGGATAAAAAAGTATGTAAGGAATAAGTTCGGCTTGGGTCTTACATATATCGAACATATATTTACAGGCGGATTTGGGTGACACTACTTGTCACTGTAGCCCCTTATCTTCTCTGAAAACGATTTAACACATACATCATGGCAGAATCAAACGAACGATTAAAAGCTCTTGAAATAGCGGTAGGGCAAATTGAGAAACAGCATGGTAAAGGCACCATCATGAAATTAGGCGATAACGCCTCTCAAAATGTAGATGTGATCTCTACCGGTTCGATTATGGTGGATTACGCTCTGGGCGTTCAGGGAATACCAACGGGGCGGATCACCGAAATCTATGGCCCCGAAGCCAGCGGTAAAACGACGCTAGCCCTTCAGGTAATAGCTCAGGCTCAGAAGAAAGGAGGGTATGCCGCCTTTATTGATGCTGAACATGCCTTCGATCCCAGGTATGCCCGGGCATTGGGTATCAATACCGAAGAATTACTGGTCTCCCAACCCGATAGTGGTGAGCAGGCGCTGGAGATTACCGAAACCCTGATTCGCTCAGGCGCACTCGATGTGATTGTGGTAGACTCAGTAGCCGCTTTAGTTCCACGTGCCGAATTAGAAGGTGAAATGGGCGACTCGCACATGGGGCTTCAGGCACGTTTAATGTCTCAGGCATTAAGAAAGATTACCGGTATCGTTAATAAATCAAGCACCGCATGTATCTTCATCAACCAGGTAAGAGATAAAATCGGGGTCATGTTCGGAAACCCGGAAACCACTACCGGTGGGCGTGCCCTGAAGTTTTATTCCTCGGTCCGGATCGATATCCGTAGAATTGGCGCCCTTAAAAAAGGAGACGAAGTAATCGGAAACCGCACCAAAGTAAAAATTGCGAAGAATAAAGTAGCCCCTCCTTTCAAAGTGGTGGAATTCAATATCATGTATGGAAAAGGAATTTCCCGTATTTCTGAGATTCTGGACCTTGCTGTGGAGTACGATATCATACAAAAAAGAGGCAGCTGGTATCGGTATGAGGGCGAACCGATTGGGCAAGGGGTGGATTCTGCTATCCAGTTCCTGGAGGAAGATTCAGAATTGGCCGATAAAATAGAGGCACAGGTTCGCGAACAACTAATGCCTGCTGAACAGGAACCGGTAGAACAAGCCATTGAAGCACCAGTGGCATCATAAAAAAAGCGTTGACAAATCTCCGTCTTTGTTTTCAGAAGAGACGGCAGCCTTATTACCCGCTCCCCTTTCCAAAATTGAGGTTCAAAAGAGGAACACCACCCGTGTTTCTCTTTTTATTGAAAACCAGTTTTTAATCGGAATTGATCTTCTTCTTTTTGAAGAAAGTGGTATTCGGGTCGGAAACCTGGTCACAGAAAACGATCTGAAACTGCTCGTTTCGAAAGAGTACCGGAACAGAACCAAAGATTACCTTTTGGGATTATTATCCAGAAGGGATCACACAAAAACAGAACTCCGAAAAAAAGCTGCTAAAAAAGGATTCCCCGCAGCACTTGTACAGGATGCGATTGCCGAGCTTAACGAAAAAGGATATATCGACGAAGCGCGCTTCGCCAACCACTTTGCTTCCGATTCATTCCGGCTTAAGAAATGGGGCTTACATAAAATCCGCTTCGAATTAAGAAAAAAAGGGGTGTCCGAAACGGATATCAAACAGGCGCTACAGGACCTGCATGAGGACACAGACACCCAAATCGATATGATGCTCCGTCTGGTAGAACGAAAGAAAACGTTCCTCATGAAAGAGCAGGACCCCTGGAAAAGAAAGAAAAAAGTATTCGACTTTTTAGTTAGAAAGGGCTACGATTCAGTTCTGATTCAAAAACAATTAGACCGGCTCCTGGCCTTGATCCATCTATGAAAACCCTGACCTTAGAACGTATTGTACGCTTCGTAATCGGCTCTGCCGCTTTGGTCATTGTAGGTATCATTCTCTATAACTACAGTGCCCTTGTAGGTTACCTCGTACTGGCCCTTATTCTAAGTTATGTGCTCGATCCCCTGGTTAACCGCCTGCAGTCCAGAAAACTAAACCGTACGTTTGCTATCGCACTGATTCTTGCCACCGTTATCTTAGGCATCGTATGGATTTCAACAAGCATCATACCCATCGTTGCCGGCCAAATGGTGAAACTAACCAATCAGCTAGGCAACATAGATAACATGGAGATGATTGCAACCGAAGTAGAAGAACGGTTAACCGAGAAGTATGAATTTATTCCCGAAGGGTTTTTAGTTGAAAACGGAACACAAATCCTGAATGAACTTTTTGATGTAGGCAAACTCTCAGATGTGGTGAGCAGCGTACTGGGGGTGTTTACCAACATTTTTTCAGCGGTATTAGTGGTTCCTTTTGCTGCATTCTTCTTCCTCAAAGATGGCAGTAAAATAAGAAGAGATCTGCTTAGGCTCGTTCCCAACCAATACTTCGAGACTATACTCACCCTGATTGATAAGATTGAAAAACGGCTCGGCATCTATTTCAGAAGTGTATTGATGCAGAGTTTTCTTGTAGCCAGTACTTCCTGGCTTACCTTATCTATTGCCGGGTTAGACAATTCACTTTCGGTAGGTATTGCTGTGGGGCTGGCAAACACCATACCCTACTTCGGACCGATTATCGGGTACTTTTTATCGATCATCATTTCCATCATCGAAACCGGAAACTTCGATCTGGTGCTCGCCTGTCTGTTGGCTATTTTTGTGGTGCAAATGCTGGATAATCTTGTATTTCAGCCTTTTTTATTTTCAAGATCGGCAGATATGCACCCCGTTGCGATCTTATTCATCATACTTGTCGGTGCAGAAACTGCCGGTGTGTTAGGAATGCTGATTGCCATCCCTATAGCTACGATTATAAAGATTACGATTAACCAGATATCCTGGAGTTTTAGCAATTATCAGATTTTCAGGAAGGAAGTTATTCAGCAATCAGAACCAAGCGGATAATATTCCTCCCATTAGCTCATACAATCCTTATCTTTAGAGTTTAATCTTAGCTAAATCTACCTATCGTTGTTCAACATTGCGGTTTTTGCATCCGGTTCGGGTTCAAATTTCCAGGCTATTCTGGATTCCACAACACAAAATGGAATATTATCGGATGCGACAATCTGCGGACTCATTACTAACAAAGCTGAAATTAAAGCCATCGATCGTGCCCACAGCGCCGGTATCGAGGCTGTTGTACTGAATCCGTCTGTTTACCCTACCGCAAGGGAGTATGAAGCAAGCTTACTTTCTACTCTGGAAATCTGGAATACCGATTTGATCGTACTTGCAGGGTACCTGCGCAAAATCCCCGTATCTGTTATTGATCGTTATCCCAACAGAATTCTGAATATTCATCCTTCTTTACTTCCCAGGTTTGGAGGAAAAGGCTTTTATGGCATGAAGGTACACAAAGCCGTAAAAGAAGCGGGAGATCATGAAACCGGGTGTACGATTCATATTGTGACCGAAGAATTTGACGACGGACCTATCCTGGCCCAGGAACGCATTACCATCTCACTTTCCGATTCAGCTGAAGAAATTGCTGCTCGTGTACTGACTCTCGAGCATGACCTGTATCCCAGGGTAATCGCATCTCACATGAAATCCTTAACCTAAACTTTCACCTACCAGCGTGGCTCTCAAACCTCTCAACTCTCTACCCGAAACCTCACTAAAACCTACCCGTGCACTGCTTTCCGTTTCCGATAAAACCGGAATTACAGAACTGGCTATGGCACTTAATGATCATGGAGTTGAACTCATATCAACCGGAGGAACAGCCAAAGTCATAAAAGAGGCAGGAATCCCGGTAAAGGATGTTTCTGAGATTACACACTTTGAGGAATGCCTGGACGGGCGTGTAAAAACGTTGCACCCGGTTATTCATGGAGGAATTCTGGGACGCACCAGCTATGAACCCGATGTTAAAGAGCTTGGCCAGTTGGGCATATCCCCCATCGACCTGGTGGTGGTTAACCTGTACCCCTTTCAACAAACCGTAGCACAGGAAGGAGTTACCCTGGCAACAGCCACTGAATACATCGACATTGGTGGACCCACGATGATTCGTGCAGCTGCAAAAAACTTTGCCCATGTATGTGTGTTGAGCAATCCGGCTCAGTATGCTACAGTAATCGAAGAGCTTAGTCGGGATGGTGGTATCTCTTTCCCTGTGCGTCAATTTCTTGCAAAAGAAGCGTTTAACCATACGGCCCAATACGATGCTGCCATCGCCAACTATTTCAATAGTCTGGACGAAGTTCAGCCTCCTGCACAAATCAATATAAGCACTCCTAAGTCACAAGAACTCAGATACGGGGAAAACCCTCATCAAAAAGCAGCGGTTTACGGTGTTCAGGATCAGTTGATTACCTGCTTTCATGGCAAACAGCTGAGTTACAATAACTACCTCGATGTAGATGCGGCACTGACCATGCTGGCCGATTTCAGGGATGCCGATCCTACCTGCATCATCATAAAACATACCGTGCCTTGCGGAGTTGGAACCGCCTCTCAGCTAAGTAACGCTTATCAGAGAGCTTTTGCCACCGATACCGTGTCTCCCTTTGGAGGAATTGTAGCTGTGAATAAGGCTTTGGATCTGGAAACGGCACAAGCGATTGATCAGATTTTTACTGAAATCATTATTGCTCCTTCATTCAACGACGATGCAAAAGAGCTGCTCATACAAAAGAAAAACCGAAGGCTGATTGAACTCAACGAGAATTGGTATACCGCGACAGAATATGATTTCCGCTCTATTTTTGGAGGAGCGCTGTACCAGCAAAAAGATCGAACAGCGGTGTCGGAACAGGAGCTCTCTTTCGTAACCCGGCGTAAACCAACCGAAGAAGAGCTTAAAGATGCCTTGTTTGCCTGGAAAGTGGTACGCCATGTGAAGTCGAATGCGATTGTATACGCCAGAGACGGAGCAACCCTTGGTATCGGGACCGGACAAACCAGCCGGGTAGATTCTTCTGAGATTGCTATAGCTAAAGCCCGCAAAGAAGGGCTGTCTCTACAGAATGCCATCATTGCTTCTGATGCCTTTTTCCCTTTCGCAGATGGAGTTGAAGCCGCCGCTAAAGCAGGCGCAACCGTAGTGATACAACCCGGGGGATCCGTCCGGGATGAAGAGGTAATCGCAAAAGCTGATGCTCACCATATGGCAATGATATTCACAGGAAAACGGCATTTCAAACACTAAAAGCCTTTTTGAAGGTGTGCTTTTCAGCATTCGCATATCCTCTTTCATTATTGTATTTTCCCTAGTCATTTACAGCTCTACTTGCGACTTTTTTAATTCACCCTAATGTCCGACAATTTTACCCCAAACCAACCGGGAACTCTTAAAAAACAGCCTAAGAAAGGGCTTTTCGATTTTTTCTACACTGATATTGCAATCGATCTAGGAACAGCCAACACCCTTATTTATTCAAGAGGCGAGGGCATTGTTCTTAACGAACCATCGATTGTAGCTTTAAATCAACAGGAACAACCGGTAGCTACAGGACATGAAGCCCGGTTAATGCATGAAAAAACGCATCGCAAAATAAGAACGGTGCGTCCTTTACGCGATGGAGTAATTGCCGATTTTGAAGTTGCCGAGCAGATGATCCGTGGCATGATCAAAAAAGTAAAGGTTAAATGGTATTCGAGTACCCGACAAATGGTGATTTGTGTACCCTCTGGTATCACTGAGGTAGAACGCCGGGCAGTGCGTGACAGTGCTGAACATGCAGGCGCAAAAGAGGTGTACCTCGTTGATGAACCTATGGCTGCCGCTATCGGAATCGGACTTGACGTTCATGAACCCGTTGGTAGTATGATTGTTGATATCGGTGGTGGAACAACAGAAATTGCTGTCATTGCTTTGTCCGGTATTGTATATGCCCAGTCTGTACGGCTTGGAGGGGATGAACTGAACGAAGACATCATCAATTATTTCCGCAGAAACCATAATCTGTTAATCGGGGAGCGTACCGCCGAGAAGATTAAATGCGAAATTGGTTCTGCTGCACCTCTCGATGAAGAATTAGAAATGATTACCAAAGGCCGTGATTTGGTTAACGGTGTACCCAGAACCCGACACATTACCTCCCGCGATGCACGAGAAGCAATGGCAGAATCGGTGAATACAATTGTAGAATCCATTACGAAGTCGCTCGAACAAACCCCACCTGAATTATCTGCCGATATCCTCGATCGGGGTATTATGCTTACCGGTGGAGGAGCCTTGCTGAAAAATCTCGACAAACTCATCATGGAAACCACCGACCTTCCGGTTCATATTGCAGAAGATCCCCTTACGGCTGTGGTTCGAGGCACCGGTGCTATTCTGGAAAACCTGGATTATTACCGGCCTGTAATTTCTTAACCCGTCCGGCGTGAATGCGATTTAGATTCTTCAAAGTTGGTGATGCAAAAGATTACATCATAGCGGCCATCCTATTAGTGTTTGCCCTGTTGATATCGGTGCTTCGCCATCAGGGAGGAATTGATACTCTGCGCAAAATCAGTATTGCCACCTACAGCGTAATAGAAGAACCCTTGTCTAATGTGAGGGTGTATAGAAAAGCGTTACGCACAAATCGGGCTTTACAACGTCAGAATATTCTGCTACAGGATGAACTTAGCCGGTTACGTGCTATCGAAATTGAGAATCAGGAGTTAAGGGAACTGCTTGGGTTTAAAGATCAAAGTGTATTCAATCTGCATCCAACCACGATAGTAGGTAAAGAGCTTACAGGAATTAATAATCAACTCACCATCGACTCCGGGATAAAAGACTCCATTGAAGTCGGGATGCCGGTAATAACGGCTAACGGTTTAGCCGGTAAGGTGGTTCTGGTCAGCCGATCCTATGCCAAGGTTCTTCCTTATAGTAATAACCTGTTCCGTGTGAGCGCTCGCCTTCAGGAAAACCAGGCATACGGTATTGTGCGATGGGCGCCGGAACAGCCCGCAGAACTGTTGATGGAATTTGTTCCTAAGACCATTCGTGTAGACTCAGGATTTGTGGTGGAAACATCGGGTGCAAGTAATCAGCTTCCTTCCGGCATCCCAATTGGTTCTGTACTGCGTACCGTGCCGGAACCCGGAAAAGAGACGCAGCGCATTTATTTAACCCCATTTGTCTCTTTAGCAGAAATTGCGGAGGCTTATGTCGTCAGATTCTATCCCGACTCAACCCGGACAGAGCTTACCAATCAGTTTAACGAGATTTTTGAATGAACCGGGCGCTCGGCAGACATATTGGTATCGGAATCGGATTTGTTCTTGCGCAGGTCCTCATTTTTCAGCACCTGACCATTTGGGGAAGCGTCCCGGATCTGGTTCTGTTGTTTTTGCTTTGGATCATTCCTAAATACAAAAGAACGTCGATTCTGTTTTTTGCAGCCGGTCTGGGACTACTTCAGGATGCCTTATTCGACTTTTGGGGCATGCATATGTTTTCTAAAATACTGCTATGCTTTGTAAGCTATCGGTTTATCGGCTCCAGGGGGGAATCCCGCTTATTGCTTTGGCAGATTTTCCTGATTTGTTTTGTCTGTGCTGCATTCCATAACCTGGTGTTCATGGGGTTAAGTAATTTTGTGGATGCCTATGCCACCGGTGCTTTTCCCATACTTTTTCTATTCGGTAATAGTTTATATACCGCAATCCTGGGTGTGTTACTGTTTATATATAAAGGTTCATAATGGCGTATCAATCCGAACGGACACGAACTTCTATTCGAGTATTACAGATCATCATACTGGGTATGTGTTTTGTGGTGCTTGGAAGGGTCTTTTACCTTCAGATCGTGCAAAACGAAGTGTATGAGGAGTTGGGTCGTAAAAACTCTCTTCGTCAGGAAATTGTATCGCCGGCAAGAGGGCTTATCTATGATCGTTTTGGAACTTTAATTGTTGATAACCAGCCCATCTATTCCATTACCATAACCCCTTCTTTATTTCAGGAAGAATCGACTCCGTTGCTGGCCTCCTTGCTCGAAGTTGAGGATTCAGTTATCCATCAACAGCTTAAAACCGCTAAGTCTTATTCCTGGCACCGCCCCTCCCGTCTTATTTCTGACGTTACCTTTGAGGCTTTTTCCAGCATTCAGGAAAACCTCTGGAGATTACCCGGAGTTGGACATCAGATTGAAAGTAAGCGTCACTATCCTACCCCAATGAAAGCAGCACACATTCTGGGGTACCTGAGAGAGGCCAACGAGCGTGATTATGCCCAAATCCCTGATATTCGTCTGGGGGATAACATTGGTAAGAGCGGGCTCGAAATGGAGTATGAGGATAAACTAAGGGGGAGATCGGGGGTAGAATATCTTCGCGTTAATGCTTTAGGCCAAACCTTGGGAACCTTTGAGGGGGAACAAAGTGGACTTAATCCCGAGGAAGGAAATGGATTGATTACCACCATTGATGCCGAACTGCAGTTATTGGCTGAAGATCTCATGGAAGGAAAACGAGGTGCAGTAGTAGCCATGGAACCTCATACCGGAGAAATTCTGGCTTTGGTAAGTAGTCCGGGTTACGACTTAAACCGGCTGGCAGGAAGACTGGACCGCAAATACTGGTATGAAATCAATACTGATTCTACCACACCTTTGTTTAACAGGGCTATTTCGAGCCGGCAACCACCGGGTTCAACTTTTAAACCCATTATGGGAATTGTAGGATTACACCTGGGCATAATCACACCGGAAACAAATATCTACAACCCGGGGCAGTTTGTTAAAGGCCGATCCTATAAAGACACAGCCCCAATTGGCGATTATGACCTGAAGAAGGCGATTACCTTTTCCAGTAATACCTATTTCTTTGCCCTGATGGACCGGATTGCATCTCAGGGTAAATTGAATGAATGGAGCGCTTTGATAAAAGACTTTGGGTTGGGTGTACCTAACGCAATCGATTTACCCAGTTCCAACAGGGGCATCATACCCGATAGTACGTATATGAATAATGCGTTCGGATATCGTCAGTGGAGCCTGGGTGATATCATAAACCTGGGTATTGGGCAAGGAATCATATCTTCCTCCCCCTTACAAATTGCTATGATGACCAGCTCTATAGCGAATGGCGGATATCGAATACAGCCACACGTCGTTAAGGAGGTTATTCATTCAGACGGTTCGTCGAGCCCGGTGGAACCCGCAAAAGAACGAATAGACTGGGTAAAAGATGAATACCTGGATGTGGTGAAAGAAGGGATGCGAGGGGTGGTCCTGGAAGGCAGCGGACGATATTATTCTAAGTTTGAAGAGATCGCCATTGCGGGTAAAACCGGTACGGCACAAAACCCGCATGGCATTGATCATGGATGGTTTACCAGCTTTGCCCCTTTCGAAGATCCTGAAATTGTAGTTACCGTGTTTTATGAGAATGCAGGATTTGCGTCCACCTCAGCTTCGCCCATTGCCGCACTTGTCATTGAGAAATACCTGACCCGTGAGATCAAGCGTAATTATGTGTACAACTATGTGAAAACGCATGTACCAAAACAAGACAGCGAGGAACCCGAGGAATGACCAACATAAGAGAACTTAGCTGGTCGGTTGTTTTAGCCTGGCTTGGTCTGGCAACTTTTGGGCTCTTAGCTATTTACAGCGCCACACAGGGTCCGGTTTCCCAGTTTTTACCTGGGTATATCCAATCCAATTTCATTAAGCAGAGTGCCTGGGTCGTGCTTTCTATCGTAATTATGATCGGTATACAGTTCGTATCACCCCGTACATTTATCCAGGTCTCCTACCTGGCTTACGGACTTGGAATATTGCTGATGATTGCCACTTTATTGATCGGTACCGAGGTGAACGGTGCCCGAAGCTGGTTACAAATAGGGCCTGCACGCTTTCAAACGAGTGAGTTCATGAAGATACTCACCATTTTAGCTACGGCGAACTACCTGACGAGCCGGAGAGATATTTCTGCAGAAAACATACGATATGCGCTAATAGCCGTGGTTCTGGTTCTGGTTCCAGCAGTATTAGTCGTGCTTCAAAACGATTTTGGTACCTCCATTGTCTATTTCAGTCTGATACCTGTTATGTTGTTTTGGTCCGGATTACCATACGGCGTTTCCCTGTTCATTATATCCCCTGCTATCGTAGGATATCTTTCCATTATTGAGTGGTACTATGGTGCCG